>DATLJG010000347.1:0-19101 GCA_035538995.1 Hyphomicrobium sp.
AGAGATCGCCAAGCTCGAGCGTTCCGAAGATCCGTTGCAGCCGGGTCTGTCGCTCATCGACGACGAGCACATGAGCGAGAGCGATCGCGAAAAAGTTCTTGCGCGTCTCAAGACCTGGATCGAGACGACGATCGGCGAGAAGTTGAAGCCGCTGATCGACATGTCGGCGACGGGAGAATTACAGGGGCTTGCGCGCGGCATCGCATTTCAGTTGAAGGAAAGTCTCGGCGCATTGAAGCGCGAGACGGTCGCCGACGACATCAATGCGCTCGATCAGTCGGCGCGTGCGGAACTGCGCAAATATGGTCTGCGCTTCGGCGCCTTCAACATCTTCTTCCCGCTGATGCTGAAGCCCGCCGCCGCCGACCTCGCGGCTACCCTTTGGTTTTTGAAAAACGGCCCTGCCGGAGATGGCTCGGTGCCGCAATTGCCGCGTCCGGGTCTGACCTCCGTCGCCACTGATGCGACAGTTCCCGAAGCGCTCTATCGCGCCCACGGATTCCACGTTTGCGGTCCGCGCGCCGTACGTCTCGATATTCTCGAACGTCTGGCGGATCTGATCCGGCCGCTGCTCGCTTGGCGCTCGTCTCCCGAAAAGGCGGACATGCCGCCCAAGGGATCGACAGGCGACGGCGGCTTCAGGGCCACCGACGATATGATGTCGATCCTCGGCTGCTCGGCGGAGGAGCTTGGCGAAGTTCTGAAGGCGCTGGGCTTCCGGCTTGAGCGTCGACCGATCGTGGCGTCGCCGTCCGAGGCGCCGGTCACGGAACAATCTGCGGCACAGGCGACACCGGAGCCCGCGAGCGCCGAGACGCAACCGTCGGAAGAACCCGGAACCGCCGCCGTTGTGTCGGCATCGACGGAAGAAGCCGCACCTGCTGCTGTCGTGCAGGCCGAGCCGGAGTCCGCTCCGGCCGAAGGTGCTCCGTTGGAACCCGCAACGGCCGTCGATGCAGACGCCGCCCCGGCCGAGACGGCCGCTGCCGCCGAGCCCGAACCGCAGTTTGAAGAAATTTGGCGTCCCCGCCGCCATCAACGTCGCGAAGGCCCGCGCCGGGACGGGGATCGCGACGCGCGCCATTCGCGCGGCCGTTCCCGTCACCAGCGTGGAACACCTGCGGCTGTGCCGGCGACGGAAGGCAGCACCCCGACTCCGGTCACCGCCGAAGCCAACGACAGCGACCGGCGATCGGGCAAGCGCTTCGACCGTCGCGGTAGCGAAGGACGATCGGGTGAGCAGACCTCGCGCAAGGATGAAGGCAACCGGTTCCGGCGCGATCACGAGAAGCGCAACAACCGCTCCGGCGACAATCGCCATGAAGGCCGCCGTCGCGATGAACCGCGCCGGTCGCCGCAGGTCATGACAGCCGCGCCACCGAAATCATCCGGCGGGGACTCCTCGCCCTTTGCCGCACTCGCGGCGCTGAAGGCACAGATGGAAAAACGCAGCGAAGGCTCCGGCTCGACCTGATGCTAACGGGCTCCGGCTCAAATCAGCGCATCGACCAATGGCTTTGGTTCGCAAGAATTACCAAATCGCGAACCTTGGCCCAGGCCCTGATTGAGCGCGGCAAAGTCCGTATAAACCGCGTAAAGATCGATAAGCCGAGCGTTCTCGTGAAGCCGGGCGACGTCTTGACCTTGGTCCTTGGGCCGTCCGTGCGGAGTCTGGAGATCATGGCGATCGGGGCGCGGCGCGGGCCGGCGACGGAAGCCCAGACACTCTATCGTGACCTTGCACCGCCCGTGCAACGCGCCATGTCTAAGGGAGAAATTGCCGGGACCGTCCTACAGAACGCGGGATCTTCTGCGGTTCGGCCGGAAGGCTCAGGTCGTCCGACAAAACGCGAGCGCCGTCAGATCGACAAGCTCAAAGGCCGCTCGGAACTGTGACTCTGGTTCATCTAGGCAAGCCCGCCGCCTATGCTAATAAGGCGGTGCCGTGACGTGCGCGATTCCGAGACACGCAGCCAACGGCGATCGCTAAACTGGGAATGACTATGGCCTACGTCGTCAACGATAAATGCATCAAGTGCAAATACACCGATTGCGTTGAGGTCTGCCCGGTCGATTGCTTCTACGAAGGCGAGAACATGCTCGTCATTCATCCCGACGAATGCATTGATTGCGGCGTCTGCGAACCTGAGTGCCCCGTCGAGGCCATTAAGCCCGACACTGAGCCCAACATGGAAAAGTGGCTCGAACTAAACCGGCAGTACTCCGACAGTTGGCCGAACATCACTGCCAAGAAGCCGGCGCTCCCCGAAGCCGAGGAGTTCAAGGACACACCCGATAAATTTGAAAAGTATTTTTCTCCAAATCCAGGTTCTGGAGACTAACATTCTGAGATTTCAGAGCTAAAGGCCGGATATTTGCGCCAACACGGCCTATTCTAAGAATCGCGAACGTGCCGTTTTGGCGCGCGTTTTAAGCTCGACCAGATTGTCTCAGGAGGTCGCCCTTCAATTGCGGGCAATTTTGTGTTAGTGTGTTTCTCGATGGCGTTAAGTCTGCACAAATCCGAAACGGCCGTGAACAAAAGAGGGTCGCCCCACTCTGATGGGCGGAACTCACGAAGACGTTATGGGGCGTCACAGGGCCAATTCAGAGTCGGACTGAGTTTGCAAAGTTAGGCCACATATGAGCGCGCAGGGGACGACCTCTCTTAACGGAAGAGGTTTGGACCAATGCGCGCGTGTCGTCGGCCTAGCGGTCAACGACACGGTGCCCGCCTCGAAGGCGGTCTGAAGGCGCGTCGGCCCCCGGCGCCGCCCAGTATGCAAGAGTGAGAAACAATATGGCGCAGAAGAAAAAAGCTCCGGTCGGCCCCAAGTCCGCAGCGAAGTCGGCTGTTCGTAAGGCCGTTCCGCTGAAGGTAGCCGCGAGCACCCAGAAATCGGCGAAGCCCGCCGCCAAAGCCAGGCCTGTCGCCGCCGCCAAACCGGTGAAGGCGACTCAGCCTGCTGCTGCCAAATCCGTCAAGAAAGCTCCCGTGGCTGCTGCGAAAGCCGCGCCGAAGGTCGAAGCCGGCGCTGTGAAGAAGCCGATCGCACCGGCCGCGCACCTTGCCGCCAAGGCTGCTGCTGCGGCTCCGCAGCGCGCCATGACCGCCGCTGCCGGCACGCACAAATCGGCAGGCCAAAAACTGTCTTCGCCCGTCGCTCCGGCTGCCCAGCCGGTGTCGCCGAAGGCGCTTGCCGAAAAGGCCGCTGCCGCGCGTCAGCTTCTGGCCGTCCAGAAAAAGCCGGTCAACCAGCGTCACGGCTTCAAGGCCAACGAATTCGTCGTCTATCCGGCTCACGGCGTCGGCCGCATCGTCGGCATCGAGGAGCAGGAAATCGCCGGCATGTCGCTCGAACTCTTTGTCATCACGTTCGACAAGGAAAAGCTGACGTTGCGCGTGCCGACCGGCAAGCTCGCCAGCGTCGGTATGCGTAAGCTCGCGGACGAGCCTCTCGTCAAGAAGGCGATGGAGACTCTGAAGGGCCGCGCCCGCATCAAGCGTACGATGTGGAGCCGCCGCGCTCAGGAATACGTCGCCAAGATCAACTCCGGCGACCTGATCTCGATCGCCGAGGTTGTTCGCGACCTGTATCGCTCCGAGGCGCAGCCCGAGCAGTCCTACTCCGAGCGGCAGCTCTACGAAGACGCGCTCGACCGCATGGCCCGCGAGTTGGCAGCCGTCGAAAAGCTCGACGAGCGTGGTGCGGTTCAGCGCATCACCGACATCTTGTCGAAGAGCGCCAAGGGCCGCCGCATGGCCGAAAACGAGTCGTCCGTCGAGGAAGCCGCTTAACGGCTCCCTCAGTAACGCGACTACAAATTGACAGCGCCTGGTTCCGCACCTTCGGTCGGAGCCGGGCGCTGTTGCTTCGGAGTGTCGGGATCGACTGCGGAATTCGCTCGCGCGCTCGCCGGTTGCGCGTTGGAGGATGCGCCAACGGCGCTGACGTTCGGGCCCGCTTCGTTGCCCATGACCTCGATTTGCGAGGCATCGACGAGGTCGATCAACGGCCCGCCACGCCTCTCGATCCAGCCGCGGACAATGATCGTCTTGGCAGCGAGACCATCGACCACGCCGGCAAAATCGGGGTTTGCGGAAAGGACGCGCTTGCTGATCCGCACCGTGAAATCGCTGTGCCAGTCCGCTCCGAAATTGAGATACGTCGTGCTTTTCGTTCGGCCGATGGACACCACGCTGCCGATCACCCGCACATACTTTCCCCGCTGCCGCATCAAGGCATGGGGATCGTTCGCGGGCATCGGACGGTAGACGTCGTTGCTCCAAAGGCCGAGTCGCTTGCGCCGCGCTTCAGCTTCGTGAGCGAGAAGTTCTCGGGCGCACGAAAAGCTCTCCTGTAGGCCGTACATTCGCGCATGACCTTCCGCCAGAAGCGCGCCTTGCACCCATTCGTCCTTGCCGCCTTCCGCCACGAAGACTTGCGCCAGCGATCGCCGGTAACGGTCACGCTTGCGCCCGCCAAACGCCAGTTTCACGGTCTTTCCGAGCACAAGATCAGAAAGAAATTTGGTCGCTCTGATTTCAGGAGGCCAAGTGCCGGATTGCGCACCGGCATCGCGTGCCCGTGGCGCAAGCGCTCCGATGAGGCGCACCGCCGTACCGTCGTCGAGAACCAGAGTCTCTCCATCAAGGACACGCGCTACGGTGTGCGCCGGGCCGGGCTCGAGCGTGCAGCGTTCGAACGCAGCGTCGTCAGCAGCTGCGGTTGCGGAAATCGCAGCAACCCCAAGACCCGCGACGCCTAACGCTACACGTACTGATGAACCCCATCCCATGGCCGGCAAAGAGAGCACAGACATGGACGGTCGCCAAGCGTTTCAGGCAAACGGAGCATTTTTCAAGGTGGGTCCACGCAACTCGGCGGACGCCAGCGTGAACAAGCGGCCATTCAACAGAACGGCGCGCCAGCCAAGCGACCAATTTTTTGGTTGAATTTTTTTGGCCAGGTTTTTTGGCCAGGTTTTTTTGGATTGTGTAGTCGCGAGCGGCCCTCGCGGGGCCCCGCTGAGCATCTCAGCCTCCCGCGCACTCGCGACCACTCGTTTACCATATGCGATCAAACTGACACATTCAATCAAAAGTAGAATAACGCGAGCATTCAAAGCCTTGTACGAGTGCTCCCTGGTCGTGGCGACGCGCGTCCCGCCATTCCCTTGACCTGCCGAAGTGCGCAAAGCATAGCTTGTTGGCGCTCCCGGATCGGGGTGCGTCGATAACACTGCCGCAAGGCTCGGATCGGCCCCGTAGCTCAGCTGGATAGAGCAACGGTTTCCTAAACCGTAGGTCGCAGGTTCAAATCCTGCCGGGGTCGCCATCTCCGGGGTATTCGGAGTCGCGTGCAGTTGGGCCAGGACATGGCCGTCTCGAGGGTCGTAGCGTTGATGGCCGGCAAGATAATGGTCACGATAGCGGATCAGAACCCGGTCGTTCGCGCGGGTCTGGAGGCGCTGATCGAGCGCGACGGTCGCTTCACCGTCGGCGGCGTCCATGCGACCGGCGGAGCCCTGGCTGAGGCGCTAAAATCGAAGCCGTCTGAAATCGCCATCGTTGGCTGGTCGCTCCCCGACATGACGGGCGGAGCCGTTCTCGCGCGCGTCAAACAGGAGAAATGGCCGACGCGCGTCGTCATCTATACCGGCGAACGCAGCAGCGAAGTGTTGAGGCAAGCCATCAAGGGTGGCGCCTGGGGCTTCGTCTCGAAAACGGAAGATCCGCAAGTGCTGCTCGAAGCGGTCGTTTCCGTCGCGCGCGGCCGCTTGTCGCTACCGTACGTCGATATCGATTTGCTGAACCACGATCCGCTCGAAGGTCTGACGGCGCGCGAGCGCGAACTGCTTGCTGCGCTTGCGAACGGCTGGACGAATCTGCAGATCGCGGCGCGCACCGGCATCTCGCGCAATACGGTGAAATATCACCTGAAAAACTTGTACGATAAATTGGGCGTGTCGAACCGTGCGATGGCTGTTGCACTGCACGTCTCGATTAACCGTAACGAGCAAAGCTAGCCGCTTCGCCGCACTGTCGTGCAGCCGCTGCGCAAAGCCGCAGAGGTGGGTAGCTCACCCTGCCCAACGGGGTGTTGTTAGTTTTTCGTTCACACGCTCACTGTCCGCCTGCTAGTTAAGACTGACGCCCGCATCTGCGATCGGGCGGAAGGATCAGCAAAAGCACGCCGGATCTCGCGTCCCCTGCAACCTAACGGGGCGCGTCCGGCTTGGCTCAACGCAGCGCGGAGAAACGCTCATGACCGTTACGCCCCACCTCTTTATTCCCGGCCCGACCAACGTTCCAGACGCTGTGCGCATCGCGATGAACCTTCCGATGGAAGACATGCGCTCGCCGGAATTTCCGAAGCTCACGCTGCCGATCTTCGAAGACCTCAAGAAGGTTTTCAAAATGAAAGACGGCCGCGTTTTCCTTTTCCCCTCGTCGGGCACCGGCGCTTGGGAATCGGCAATTGAGAACACCCTCGCTGTCGGCGACAAGGTGCTGATGAGCCGCTTCGGCCAGTTCTCGCTGCTCTGGGTCGATATGGCCGAACGCCTCGGACTGAAGCCTGAAGTTTGCGACGAAGAGTGGGGCACGGGCGTTCCCGTCGAGAAGTACGCTGAGATCCTCGCGAAGGATAAGAACCACGAAATCAAAGCCGTGTTCGTCACGCAAAACGAAACGGCGACCGGCGTTGCCAGCGACGTCGCAGGCGTTCGCAAGGCGCTCGACGCCGCCAAGCATCCGGCACTTCTCTTCGTTGACGGCGTGTCGTCGGTCGGCTCGCTCGAAATGCGCATGGGCGATTGGGGCGTCGACTGCTGCGTCTCCGGTTCGCAGAAGGGCTTCATGCTGCCGACGGGCCTCGGCATTCTCGCCGTCTCGCAGAAGGCGCTCGACGCCAACAAGAGCAAGAACGGCCGCATGAACCGCTGCTTCTTCTCTTGGGAAGACATGATCAAGACCAACGATCAGGGCTTTTTCCCGTACACGCCCGCGACGACGCTGATCCGCGGCCTGCGGACCTCGATTGATCTTCTGCTCGGCGAAGGCATCGACAACGTCGTTGCACGTCATCATCGCCTTGCTTCCGGCGTCCGCGCCGGCGTTCACGCCTGGGGCCTCAAGCTCTGCGCGAAAGAACCGAAGTGGTATTCCGACACCGTGTCGGCCGTTCTCGTGCCGGAAGGCATCGATAGCAACGCCGTCACCAAGACCGCCTACTATCGTTACAACACGTCGCTCGGTCTGGGTCTGAACAAGGTTGCGGGCAAGGTGTTCCGCATCGGTCACCTCGGCTCGCTCGACGAGTTCATGGTCGGCGGCGTTCTGTTCGCCGTGGAGATGGCGCTCAAGGATTGCGGCGTTCCGGTGAAGCTCGGCTCGGGCCCTGGCGCCGCCGCCGAATACTTCACGAAGCATCCGGTCAAGTCGGCAACGAGCGCCGAACCGATCAAGGCGAAAGCCGCTTAAAGCAGCGGCGCCCGGCCACGGAGGCCGGGCCCGGCATCTCACAAAGCGAGCGCGACGGGCCAGCAATTGGACTCGCGCGCTTGCAAAAAAAATGCACCGCACAGAAACGAAAACCCTAGTCTAGGAAGGCGATTGCCGATGAGCTACACCCCGACCCCGACCCGCACGCAACGTCTGCAGCGTTCTTATCTTGCCGTGCCGGGCTCAAATCCGAGCATGATCGATCGCGCCATCAAGAGCGCCGCTGATTTCGTGTTCCTCGATTGCGAAGACGCCGTTGCGCCGCCCGAGAAGGAGCAGGCCCGCAAGAACATCATCCAGGCGCTGAACGATCTCGACTGGAAGGGCGCCGGCAAGAGCGTCGCGGTCCGCATCAACGGTCTCGACACCCACTACATGTACCGCGACGTCGTTGACATCGTGGAGCAGGCTGGCGCTCACCTCGACACGATCCTCATTCCGAAGGTCGGCGTTCCCGCTGACGTCTACACGGTCGAATGCATCGTCAGCCAGATCGAAGTCGCGAAGGGCTTGAAGAACACGATCGGCACCGAGGCACTGATCGAAACGCCGCTCGGCATGGCCAACGTTGAAGCCATTGCATCGGCCAACAGCCGGCTTGAAGCGATGCACTTCGGCGTTGCCGACTACTCGGCCTTCAACAAGGCCCGCACCGTCGTCATCGGCGGCTTGAACCCCGATTATCCGGGCGACCAGTGGCACTTCCCCTTGTCGCGCATGACGGTTGCTTGCCGCGCATACGGCCTGCGTCCGATCGACGGACCGTTCGGCGGCATCGACGATCCGGAAGGCTACAAGGCCGCTGCACGTCGTGGCGCCGCGCTGGGTATGGAAGGCAAGTGGGCCATCCATCCGTCGCAGATCGACCTTGCCAACGAGATCTACTCTCCGACCGCCAAGGAAGTCGAGCGTGCTGAGCGCATTCTCGTCGCTCTGAAGGAAGCCGAAGCCCAGGGTAAGGGCGCTGCTTCGCTCGACGGCAAGATGATCGACGCCGCTTCGGAAAAGATGGCGAAGAACCTGCTCGCCACCGCCGCTGCCATCAAGAAGAGCGAAGCGGCACGCGCCGCAGCCAAATAAATAAGCCCGGAAACGCTTTCCAAGGAGTCCAACGACATGGACATTCATGAGTACCAGGCCAAGGAGCTTCTCGCGAAGTTCGGCGTGCCGATCGCGCGCGGCGGCTTGGCCTATAGCCCCGAGCAGGCGACCTATCGCGCCAGCGAGCTGGGCGGCACCGTCGTCGTTAAGGCGCAGATCCACTCCGGCGCACGCGGCAAGGCCGGCGGCGTCAAGGTCTGCAAGACGGAAAAGGAAATCGAGGAAGCGGCTGAGTTCATGCTTGGCCGCAAACTCGTCACGCATCAGACGGGACCGGCCGGCAAGCTGGTCTCGCGCCTCTACATCGAGGAAGCGACGAACATCGATCGCGAAATCTATCTCGGCTTCGTGATGGATCGTGCTTCCGAGCGCATCGTCGTCGTTGCATCGGCGGCGGGCGGCATGGACATCGAAGAGATTTCCGCAACGCAGCCCGACACGATCATCCGCGTCAGCGTTGACCCGGCAGTCGGCATGCAGCAATTCCAGGCCCGCGAATTGGCCTTCGGATTGGGCGTCGATCCCGACATCGTCAACAAGATCGTGCCCGCGATCATGGGCTGCTATCGCGCTTTCCGTGACCTCGACGCGATGATGGTGGAAGTCAATCCGCTGGTCATCACGAAGGAAAAGCAGGTTCTCGCGCTCGACGCCAAGATGTCGTTCGACGACAACGCGCTCTTCCGCCGGCCGCACATCGCCGAGCTTCGCGACAAGAGCCAGGAAGACACGCGCGAAACCTATGCGTCCGACCGTGGCCTTGCCTACGTCGGTCTCGACGGCGACATCGGCTGCATCGTCAACGGCGCCGGCCTCGCGATGGCGACGCTCGATATGATCAAGCTCGCGGGCGGCGAACCGGCGAACTTCCTCGACATCGGCGGCGGCGCCTCGCCTGAGCGCGTCACCAAGTCGTTCAAGGCGGTTCTGCGCGACAAGAACGTCAAAGCCATCCTGGTCAACGTCTTCGCCGGCATCAACCGTTGCGATTGGGTTGCGAAGGGTGTTGTCGATGCCGTCAAGGAACTCGAGATCACCATGCCGATCGTCGTGCGCTTGGCGGGAACGAATGTCGAGGAGGGCCGTAAGATCATCGATAACAGTGGCCTGACCGTCATCAGCGCTGATACGCTCGCGGAAGCTGCAAAGCACGCCGTCGAAGCGGCCAAAAAAGCGTAAGTCAGGAGAAACGCACAATGGCAATCTTTATCAATGAAAAGACGCCGATCCTGATCCAGGGCTTTACCGGACGTATCGGCACCTTCCACGCTCAGGAAATGATCGACTACGGCTCCAACGTTGTTGGCGGCGTGACACCGGGCAAGGGCGGCACATCGCACCTTGGCCGGCCGGTCTTCAACACCGTCAAAGGCGCGGTGGACGAGACGGGCGCGGAAGCCTCGATCGTCTTCGTGCCGCCGCCGTTTGCGGCCGACGCGATCATGGAAGCCGCCGACGCCGGCATCAAATACTGCGTCTGCATCACGGACGGCATTCCGGCTCAGGATATGATCCGCGTGAAGCGCTACATGCGGCGCTACAAGAAAGAAGCCCGCATGATTCTGACCGGCCCGAACTGCGCCGGTACGATCTCTCCGGGCAAAGCCATGCTCGGCATCATGCCCGGCCATATCTATCTTCCGGGCCGCGTCGGCATCGTCGGCCGCTCGGGCACGCTCGGCTACGAAGCCGCCGAGCAGTTGAAGGCTCTCGGCATCGGCGTCTCGACGTCGGTCGGCATCGGCGGCGACCCGATCAACGGCTCCTCGCACCGTGACGTTCTCGAGCACTTCGAGAACGATCCCGAGACGGATGCCGTGCTGATGATCGGCGAAATCGGCGGCCCGCAGGAGGCGGAAGCCGGCCTGTACGCCAAGGAGCACATGAAGAAGCCGGTGATTGCCTACATCGCTGGCCTTTCGGCGCCGAAGGGCCGCCGCATGGGTCACGCAGGCGCCATCGTCTCGGCGTTCGGTGAATCGGCGGCTGAGAAAGTCGAAATCCTGCAAGGCTGCGGCGTCACGATCGCGCCGACGCCGTCGGAGATGGGCTCGACCGTCGCTCAGGTGCTCGGCAAAATGAAGAAAGTCGCCTAAACGCGCATGGGACCGGAGCCTGCAATGACGTCGGCTCCGGTCATATCACGTAAGATAATTGAAACGACGCTCGAACGCTGTCCCTCGGGACGCGGAGGCTTGGTGGATGCAAGACACGACGCGATCGAATGACTCGGCGAAACTGAATGAAGGCGCGCTCATCGATGAATTGAAGCGCCTCCGAACGCAGATTCCCGACAATCCGTCGCTCAATCCGATTTTGAACGTCGCCTTCGATCTGTCGCGCCGCCTCGAGTCGGGGAACGTTTCGTTCGATCAGATCAAGACGCTCTCTGAACGGCTGATGGACCGCGCTTGCGTGCGTCGCGCGCGCCGGCTGCGCGAGAAGGTCGGCTACGTCGATCAGGCCACCACGCTGAAAGATTTCACCTCCTACATCGAGAAGACGGCGAAAGAGGCCGGTTCGATTGAGAAATTCGCCAAGCGCTGGGACCGCGCCCGCACCGGAATCGTTCTGACCGCGCATCCGACGTTCGGATTGTCGGACGCACTCTATCGCCGGATGGTCGAGATCGCCGTTTCCGATTCCACCGGCGACGTCTCGATCGGTTTGCCGCACGCGCCTGAGCAGACGTTGACGCTCCAGCACGAGTACAAATGCTGCCAGGATGCGATCCGCAACCTGCGCGACGCCTACGAAGAACTGCTGCACGGGTTCTATAGCGTCACCTCGCAAGAGTTCGGTGAAGCGGCATTCAAGCTGCGGCCGCGCCTCGCGACGCTGGCATCGTGGATCGGCTACGATCTCGACGGCCGTACGGACATTGCCTGGACCTTTTCGTTCCAGACGCGCCTGCTCGAGAAGCGGGGCGCACTCGCGGATATTCGCGAGCGCTTCGTCGTTCTGAAGCATAAGCTTGACGGCAGCGACGCCTCCGAACGGCTGGCGCGGCAGATCGTCGGTAAGCTCGACCTCGGCATCGCCTCGGTCGATGAGCAGCTCAAGGCGCTCGACGGCTTCACGCATGATCCGTCGAGCCTCGCGAAGTCCGCCAACATCATCACCAAGACCGACGGCTACAACCTGTTGACGGTCGAGCCGTTGCAGACGCTGTTCGCATCGCTGATCGACACGGTCCAAACCCCGCAGATGAAGCGCGCCCTTGCGGCGCTCTCAGGTCTCGTCGAGGCGACTGGCCTCGGAACATCGCACATCCATCTGCGCATCAACGCGCTGCAGCTCAACAACGCATTCCGCGCTTACGTCCACGAACCGTGGACGCGCGACCTGACCGAAAGTCAGTCGCTCGCCCGCATCGTCGAGATGATCAAGAATTGCCCGCGCGAGTCGGTCAATTTCGCGACGCTCGACCTCGAAACCGCGACCGCCATCCGCCAGTTCGCGTTGATCTCGCAGATCCACAAGCACGTCGATAAGGAAACGCCGATCCGCTTCCTGATCGCGGAATGTGAATCTCCGGCGACCGTGCTGATCGCCGTCTTCTTCGCCAAACTTTTCGGCGTCGATGACATCACCGATATTTCGCCGCTGTTCGAGACGCCATCGGGCCTCGAAAACGGCTCGCGCATCATGGAGCGTCTGGTCGAGGAAGAGACCTACCGCGACTACGTGCGCGGCCGTAAGCGCATCAGCATCCAGACAGGATTTTCCGACGCCGGCCGCTTCATCGGTCAGATTCCGGCAACGCTGGCGATCGAGCGCTACTATCACGGCCTCGCGGCGCTGATGGATCGCGCCAAGCTAGGCGACGTGGAAATCCTGATCTTCTCGACGCACGGCGAGTCGATGGGCCGCGGTGCTCATCCCGGCAACCTGCACACGCGCCTGCACTATCTGATGACCGATGAAGCGCGCCGCCGCTTTGCCGACGCCAAAATACCCGTGAAGCACGAAACGAGCTTCCAGGGCGGCGACGGATACATGTATTTCGGCAACCGCGCCCTCACCACGCGGGCTTTAGCCACCGTTGTGATTGACGGCGAGATTCCCGAGCCCGAGTCCGATCCGTTTTATTCGGAGCACAACTTCAGTCTCGATTTCTTCTTGCGGCTGCGCGCTTTCCAGCAGGACTTGTTCGCGCATGACGGCTATCGCGCCGTGCTCGGCGCTTTCGGTCCGAACTTGCTGTTCAAGACCGGGTCGCGGCCCGTGAAGCGGCAGGGCGAGCACGCATCCGATCGCGGCAACCCGGCGCGTATGCGCGCCATTCCGAACAACGCCATTCTTCAGCAGTTCGGATACATCGCCAACGTCGTCGCTGGCCTCGGCACCGCCGTCGGTTCCGATCGGGATCGCTTTTTCAAGCTCGCCAAATCGTCGAAGCGGTTGCGCTCGCTGCTCGACATGATCGCCTATGCCAAGCGCATTTCGAGCCTCAACGCGGCGGGCGCCAATGCTCAGGTCTTCAACGCCGGGCTATGGGCCTCACGCGCCTCATGGGGGCGCGAGCAGGCGCTGGAAGCCGCCTTCCGCACCCTGGCGACACATTTGCTGCCCGACGAACGTCAGGAAGCGATCAACGAGCTCGTGCATCTCCTGCGTCTGGACGCCATCGATCTGCATGCGATCCTTGTGGACCAGAATATCGAAGACGGCATCGTTCCCGATGAGAACCGTTTGGAACTCGATCTCCTGCAGGCCCTGAGGCTGGCGTTGATCATGCGCATCTATATTCTTGCGGCACAGCTTCCGCGCTTCACGCCTCAGGACGGGCTTTCGCACACTCAGGTTCTCGAAATGGCCTTGAGCCTCGAAATCCCCGAAGTGCTCAACATTTTGCGCGCGGCCTTCCCGCACGGTGCCAAGAAGTCCGACGAGGAAAGCGCTCCGTTGTTTGACGAGCAGGCGACGTACCGTCCGCGCGGCATCGACGACTACGCCCGTCTCGAAACCGAAATTCTGACGCCGATGGAATCGTCGTACGAGGCTATCCGCGAGATCGGGACCGGTATTTCGCACCACTTCGGCGCGTTCGGCTGAGGCTGGCCGGGTCGCGTGAACCGCTCAGCCCAAGCAGCGGCGGTCGTCTCGCGTGCGGGGCGCGTGCCGTCAGCCGCGATCGGTCTTCGTCTTGGCCAAGTCGGACGCAGTGAGCGTGAAAACCTCGCCTTGGCTCGTTTCCGTATCGAGCCAGAGGAACGGCAAGTCGGGCCGCGCCGCCTCTAACAACTCCTGACCCGTCCCGATCTCGACGACCAGATTGCCGGTCTCGGTGAGATGCTCGGGGGTAGCCTCCAAAATCCGCCGCACAAGATCGAGGCCGTCGGCGCCGCCCAGGTGCGCGAGCTGCGGCTCGGCTTGATACTCGGGCGGGAACGCAGCCACTTCAGCGCCCGCTACATACGGCGGATTGGAGAGAATTAAATCGTAGCCTTCGCCGGGAAGGCCATCGAACAGATCGGCGTGGAACGTCTGAATGCGCGCGTTAAGGCCGTAGTCGTCGATATTGCGCCGAGCGACCGCCAGTGCATCCGCCGAAATGTCGCTCGCGTGGATGTCCGCATTCGGAAACGCTTCGGCTGCCAATATCGCGAGACAGCCGGAGCCCGTGCAAAGATCGAGAACGCGGCGGACCGCGAAGCGATCCGGAACGATCGACGCAAATCCCTCCTCGCACAGAAGCTCGCCGATGAACGAGCGCGGCACGATCACCCGTTCGTCGATGTAGAATCGGCGACCCTGAATGTAGGCACGGTTCGTCAGATAAGCGGCGGGCTTGCGTGTTGCGATCCGCTTCGAAAGGATTGAGCCGATGGCGCGGCGCTCATCCTTGAGCAACCGGCAATCGAGCCACGGGTTGATGTCGTCGATCGGCAAGTCGAGCGTCGACAAGATCAGGAATGCCGCCTCATCGATCGCAGTCGATGTGCCGTGACCGAAAACGAGGTGCGCCCGCGTCATCGCCGTGACGGCATAGCGCAACCAGTCGCGGACCGTGAGCAGATTGTCTTCGAAGTGTGAGCGGTCGGCGTCCGTCATCACGTGCGAGCCCGCACTCACGACGTTGCGGGCAACTCGTTAAATCCGATCAGGCGCTGTGCGTCTTCGTCCCATAGCTTCAGGCGAGCGCATTTCAGGCTGTCGCGCAGCGTCAGCTTGTTGATCGCCTTCAGTTCGGGGCTCGCGTTCAGGCAGGCCATCAGACTGTAGTTGGGAATCATGCTGTTGAGGTGATGGATGTGGTGCAGACCGATGTTGCCGGTGAACCAGTTCAGCACGGCGGGCAGCTTATAGTACGACGATCCCAGCAGCGCCGCGACCTGGAAGTCCCAGCCCTCGGCCTTCTCCCACGTCGTTTCCTCGAACTGATGTTGAATGAAGAACAGCCAGCCGCCAACAGCCGCCGCGATATGCAGGATCGGCAGGCCGACCCAGAGAACGTTGGCAAGGCCGAACACATAAACGAGCGGCAGGTAGAACGCGACCATTGCGAGATTCAGTCCGACGACGCTACGCCAAGTCTCGCGCGGCGGAAGGGCGTGAACCCACGGCAGCCGCTGCAGAATGAGGAAATAGGCCGGCACACCGATTCCGAAAAGGAACAGCGGATTGCGATAGAGGCGATAGCGAAGTTTTTGCAGCAGTGGCAGTTGCAGGTATTCGCGCACCGTCGCCGTGTCGATGTCGCCGGCGCCGCGCCGGTCGAGGTTGCCCGAGGTGGCGTGGTGTTGCGCATGTTCGCGGCGCCACAGTCCGTAGGGCGCCAGCGTCAGTACGCTCATGCACCGGCCGACGAAATCGTTGTGCGGCCGAGAGGCGAGGAAAGAGCCGTGTCCGCAATCGTGCTGAATGATGAAGGCGCGAACCAAAAGACCGGCGGCGGGGAGCGCCATCAGCAGCGTCGCCCAATAGGCGTGCTCAACGGTCGCGAACATCATCCCAACGATAAGCACCAGCGGCACCAGCGTCGTGACGAGCTGCAGGACCGCCAGACGCGGCACCGAGCCCCGATACTTCTGGCAGTGCGCAGCCAAACGGCGGACGCGCTGCTTTTGCGTTTCCGGCATCGTTCCCGGCTGGCCGGGCGTCGCCAATTGCATGTCGCGCTGACGCAGTTCGGCACGACCTTCCACTTGCAGCGGCTGCTTGAGACTCAAGTTCAAAGCGGTGTCCCCCTTGAGTGGAATCACAAGCCGTCCACTCGTCGGCGTCGGGTAGCATATTCACCCCATGTCACAAAACAGCGTTGAGGGGCACAACCATCAGAAAACCGTGTGTTTACGTGTGCAGTGCGGAATGTGGCTTTGCCGCTCCGGCGCCAACATATTGGCCGTGTTCAACGAAAAAGGGGAGCCTGTATCGCCAGCTCCCCTCAGTCGTTGTTTTTGTGTCATTTGTATGAATGGACTTAGTGCTTGCCCCAAATCTCGACAATTGCCGCACCTTTGCCCTTCGCGGACGAGTCAAAGAAGCGTGACCGGTAGCGCGCTTCGATGTGATCGATGGGCTCGTGACGACCTTTGAGGTCGATCGGTCCGTAGGTGCCGCCTGCGTCCACGCGCGTGCGGATCGGGACCGTTTCGTCCGAGCCGTCGCTATAGATGATCTTCACCTCGTTGAGCGTGATCGCGCGATCGCGGACGGTGACGCGAAGCCGTTTGAAGCCGCCTTCATTGGTGGCGATCGGAATATCGTCCTTGTCGAACCCAACGAAGCCCGCCGTCTGGGCACCCAGCAACAGCCAACCCTGGTTATATTTGCGGCCTTCACCATTCACCCCGAGCCAGCCAGGCGCATAACGCCCGAAGACCTCGATCCGGGCCTGACCGTTGAAGTTCGGCCGCGAGCGATAGACGAGCTGGATTTCTTTGATGAAGCGGTCCCCACGAAGGTCGATCCAACTGGTGCGCGAATTCTTCGGAATGTCGGCGTTGACGGCGAGCGTATCGCTTTCGCCGTTGTTGTAGACGACCTTCATTTCGGTGATGTGGATGTCGTTATCGAGCACCCGCAAACGGATTTTCGCGAACTTGCCGACCTCATTGCCGATGCGGATGACGTCACGGTCGGTCAGGAAGCCGACGGACTGCGCGCCGAACAACACGTCGCCACCCGGCGTCTGTTGTCCCGGCGCGGTCGGCGTTGCGATCGGCACCGTCGGCTTGACGGGAATGTTGTCAGACTCCTCCGAACGGTCGGAGACAAGGTGCCGCGAGCGATCCGGCGTCCGCGAATAACGGCGCTCGCCATCGGAGCGGTCCATGCGCCGGCCTTCGCTGTCTTGGATGCCGATGATCTGCAGCCGCCCGCGTCCGTAGCCCGGCTCCTGCGAAATTTTGATCTTATCGATAAAGCGGCTTTCGTAGGTCGGATTGATGGGCCGGCTGCGCTCGCCCCAGTACATATCGATCTGACGATCCTCGTCCCAGACGGAACCATCGCTATAGACGACCTCGACGCGCCGCACGTCGAACAGTTTGCCCATCGCATTTTTGATGCGAATGCCCTTGTAGGCGCCTTTGGCTTGGCTGACGTCGATCGTGTAATGGTCGAGCGAGAGATCGACGTCGGACTCGGCGATGATGATGAGTTTATCGCCGTGATGATGGTGATGGCGGTGCCAGCGGCGCGCGTCTGCGCTCGTCAAGGCACCCATTCCCAAGACAACGCATAGCCCCAGTACCAGTCTCCGAAACATAACTTAAACCCCTCTGGTTACTAACGCCCGTGCCCCGACAACCGGCCGCACTTTAGCGGCGCGGAATTGAAAAGGCAGTGCTCTGAGGGAGTTTCACCCAGCTTTGAAAGCGTTCCGTTGAAAGCATGATGTGAATCTGCAACACAGACTTTCCGGCGATAGGAAAGGGTCTTGTCGAAGCGATTGTTGAGGGGCGTGCTTGCGGAATTGCATCCGCCGAGGCGGGAAGCAATTTGAATGGCGTATGCACGAACTCGACGGCGCAACCACGCAGCGCGGAGATGCAAGCGTTGCAGTTTAGCCAGCCGTCTCAATCAAAGCGCCACATCTTGACAGCAAAATTCGAATCACATCCGGCGCACGCTTGAAACGGCCGCAATGATGAGATGTATGATGTCAATAGAGTCCTGGCGCCGTTCCACTATCCCCCACAGCGCGCTGGTTCTACTTTCGCCCGCGGTCTCCCCCGACCGCGGGTTCTTTGTATGGGCGGCCGCGTGAGATGCTCTTATGAGCGGCTCGAAGGCGCGAAGCCGGCGGCTTTGGCTTCGTCTTCGCTACAGAACCAACGCTCGCCTTTCTTCGTGTGAACTTTGGCGCGGTCGTAGCCCTGCGACCAGGGCAGTGCGTAGAGCTTTGAAGACGCTCGGATCAAACCCTTGATCGGGCAGCCGTCAGGCGCGTCACGCTTCGCATCTTCCCATTGCTGATCGCGCCACGCCTGCGGCCGCTGAACCTCGCCCTGCCAGATCCCGATTTTGGCGTCCTGGGCCTGGTCTTCAACGTCGTTGAGCGAACCGAAAAACGAGCGAACCGCGAAGACATAGCCGCGCTGCACCAGTTCCGTTGCGATGTCCGTCGTGCCGATGGCGCATGTTGCGAGAGCGTTGCCGTCTGCATCTTGGCCGGCGGGCGTGCATTTGACCGTCTTGCCGCGAACGATGCGGGCAAGGCCGGATTTCGCCGCCTGTCCGCACTTCCAGAGACGGCCGTTGGCACGGTGGCACGGCTGCTCCAGCTCCGGTGCTTCAACCTCGTTGAGGTGAACCAGCATACCGTCGACACGCAGAACATCGCCGGAAAGTGCGTAGGCCCGGCCGGAAATATCGGTGCCGACCGTCACGGGCTTGGGTGTGTCGGGTGAAACCGTCGCGATGGCGACGCCGTCCGCGCTTCTGAGAATGGGGCCGCCGATGTAGATCAGTCCCAACGCCAGCAAAGCGCCCGCGACGTGCCGCGGCTTGATTGGAGATTTTTGCGCAAGGTCCGGCAGCGTCTTCAACTTGGCGCGCGCCGCATCGATCGGAACACGAAGCGCCCTGATCAGAGGCGCTGAGATGCCGCCAAAAACATCTTTGAGAATGGCCCACGCGAACCGCGCCCAGCGGATCGTAAGGTGAAAGAGTGCCGCCGCGAGATCGAGCAGGACATCGACGACAAACCACAGAAATCTTGAGAATTGCGAGCCGACGAATGAAGCACCGGCGCGGCCCGCATCAGCCCCTGCGTCGGCAGCGTTCTTGACCTTCTCGACCGCAGCCGCGCGCACGTCTTCAACGCGCCGCTGGCGATCGGCCCGCCGCACCAGAACGGTGGTGCGCACGTACTCTCGCCACTCGAAACCTTCGCTGCGTCGCCGCCAGCCGAACATCCTCTGCCAGTCTCCCCGCACGATTCGCGCGTCAGTATTTGGAACGAAGTATGGCAGGCCTTTGTCTGAAACGCGGATGCCCACATTTCAGTACAGCCATTAAGCCGATCGCGACGGCCTCGGCGT
>DATLJG010000348.1:0-5504 GCA_035538995.1 Hyphomicrobium sp.
GACCGCTGCTTTTCTCAGTTCAGCTTTTACGACGGCTTCATTTTCTCAAGACAGCGATCGCAAGGATGCGACCGCCGCGACCAAGGCTGCCAATCAGGCGTTGCTTACGACGCTGCCGTTTTCCGACAAGACCGATTTCGATGACGCCAACAAAGGCTTCATCGCGCCGCTACCATCCGCTCTCATCAAAGGGCAAGCCGGCAATCTCATTTGGGACCCAACCAAATACGACTTCATCAAGCAGGGCTCGGAAGCGCCGGGAACGGTCAATCCCAGCCTGTGGCGGCAATCGCAACTCATCAACATCAGCGGTCTCTTCGAGGTCACCGACGGCATCTATCAGGTCCGCAATCAAGACCTGTCGAACATGACCATCATCGAAGGAACCGAGGGGATCACCGTCATCGATCCTCTGGTCTCGGCCGAGACCGCCAAGGTCGCTCTTGATCTCTACTATTCCAAGCGGGGGCAGAAACCGGTCAAGGCGGTGATCTACACGCACAGTCACGTCGATCATTACGGCGGTGTTCGCGGCATCGTCAGCGAGGACGACGTCAAGGCGGGGAAGACCAAGATCTACGCTCCCGACGGCTTCATGGAAGCGGCGGTGGCCGAGAACGTCTTTGCCGGTAACGCGATGAGCCGGCGCGCCAGCTACATGTACGGCAATCTGCTTCCGCCCGATCCCAAGGGGCAGGTCGGCGCCGGTCTTGGCACCACGACCTCGGCGGGCACGGTGACGTTGATCGCGCCGACCGACATCATCACCAAGACGGGGCAGAAGGAAACGATCGACGGCCTGACTTATGAATTCCTGATGGCGCCCGGATCGGAAGCGCCGTCAGAAATGATGTGGTTCGTCGAGGAAAAGAAGGCGATGGAGTCAGCCGAGGACGCGACCCATACGCTGCACAACACCTACTCGCTGCGCGGCGCCAAGATCCGCGAACCGCTTCCCTGGTCGAAATACCTCAACAAGGCGCTGGTGATGTGGGGCGACAAGGTCGAGGTCATTTTTGCCCAGCACCACTGGCCAACGTGGGGCAATAAAAAGGTCGTCAATCTGCTCCAGAAGCAACGCGACCTCTATCGCTCGATCAACGATCAGACCCTGAACATGGTCAATCAGGGCAAAACGATGCGCGAGGTCGCGGAGCAATTCAAACTCCCCGACAGCCTTGCGAACTTCTGGGCCAACCGCGGCTACTACGGCTCGATCTACCACGATGTGGCAGCGACCTACGTGCTCTATCTCGGCTGGTTCGACGGCAATCCGGCGACATTGCATGAGCTGCCGCCGGTCGAAGGCAGCAAGCGCTATGTCGAGTTCATGGGAGGCGCGGACGCGGTTCTGCAAAAGGCGAAGGAGTCCTACGACAAGGGCGATTACCGCTGGGTGGCGGAAGTCGTGAACCACGTCGTGTTCGCCGATCCGGCCAATCAGAACGCGAAGAACCTTGAGGCCGATGCGCTCGAACAGCTCGGCTACCAGGCCGAGAGCGGGCCGTGGCGTAACTTCTATCTGACCGGCGCACAGGAATTGCGCAAAGGCGTGGCCGAACTTCCGACCCCGAACACCGCCAGCCCCGACACGGTCAGGGCCATGACTCTCGACATGGTCTTCGATTATCTCGGCGTGAGGTTGGATCCCCAGAAAGCTGCCGACGCCAAAATGAATCTCAACTTCGACGTCGGAGGCGATGACGGGAAGATTGCCGTCGAACTCGAAAACGGCGTGCTCAACCACACGCTCGGCAAACAGTCCGACAATGCCGACGCGACGATCAAACTATCTCGCGACACCCTCAACGACATCATGTTGGGTCAAACGAAACTCGCGGATGCGATCAGCGCCGGTGACGTGAAGATCGACGGAGATCAGAAGAAGCTCAACGAGCTGGTCTCCTACCTCGACACCTTCAAGTTCTGGTTCAATATCGTCACGCCGCGGGACAATGTCGCGTCGGTTTCACAGCCCGCGTCAGGCGAAGGCAGTTCCAGCGGCACGGCCGGACGCACTGATCAATAGGCGCCAGGAATAGCCGCTTCGGCGGCTATTCCTCCGTTTTGGCGAAATGCGCCGAGGTTTGAGGATGCCGGTATCAGGCGTTCTCAGCTTGGGTTGCGGGCCAATACGACGTGCGTTGCCCGCTCCGTTGCGACATGCTCGACGGGGCGATAGTCGAGCGCGCGCAAATCCAAATCCGCGAATAGCGCTTCGCCTTGACCCAGCACCACGGGCGCGACGGCGAGATGAATTTCGTCGACGTGTCCGGCGCGGACATACTGCCTGACCGTCTCAACGCCGCCGCCAATTTTTACATCTTTGTTGCCTGCCGCTTCGCGCGCGCGTGCTAACGCGGCATCGATGCCCTCCGTCACGAAATAGAAGGTGGTTCCTCCCAGCATTTCGATGGGCTGGCGCGCATAATGGGTGAGCACGAATGTCGGCGCGTGATACGGCGGGTTGTCGCCCCACCAACCTTTCCATTCATCATCGGGCCATTCGGACCGGATTGGCCCGAACATATTCCGTCCGAGGATGAATGCACCGAAGCCCGCCATTGCGCGTCGTGCAAATGCGTCGTCCGGCCCGGTATTGCCTCCATCCTGGCCTAGCATCTGGCGAAACGTGCGCGTCGGAAAGAACCACTGGAAGAGCTCATCTCCCCGTTTGCCGAGGGGATGATCCAAACTCTGCTCGAGTCCTGCTGAGAAGCCATCAAGCGATACGCCAAATCCGGCAACTTTGACTTTTGCCATTCGATCAGTGCCCCGTATCGCGATTAGCGGTTCGAGTTCTTTTTCGTTTTCTTCGAAGTGTTGAGCGCCCCGGCGGCGCGGAGGCGTCGGCCTACTTCTTGCGGAACTGGTCGAGGCTGAGAATCTTGGCGCCGCCTTCGGGGGACGTTGTCTCATCATCCGATGCGGCGTCGTCTTTGGCCGACGTTTCTCCGGCGCGTGAGGCTGGCTCCGGCGTCGGAGCGACGGGCTGCAAGCGTTCGGGCCCAGAGGTCGACGCCGATGCGTCCTTGTCGGTGCGGCGGCGCGAGGCGCGCGGTTTCTTCGGCGCGGTTGCGCGCGGTGCTTCGCCGCTCGCTTCGCCGATTTGATCGTAGGTGGCGTCGGCAGGCAGCGCCTGACGCGGATGATGCATGGGTTCGTTGTCGCTCACGTCTTCGTCGAACTGCAGGCCGTAGCGAACGCTCGGATCGATGAAGACTTTAATTGCCGAGAACGGCACGACGAGGCGCTCTGGGATACCGTCGAATGTCAGCTTCACTTCGAAACGCTCATCCGAGACGATCAAGTCCCAGAAGCGGTGCTGAAGCACGATTGTCATTTCGCTCGGATACTTCTCTTTGAGACGCTTCGAGAGAATGACGCCAGGTGCCTGGGTCAGGAACGAGACATAGAAATGGTGCTCGCCGGGAAGGCCAGTCTTGACGATTTGCTGCAGGACGGCGCGCACGACGCCGCGCATCGCTTCCTGCTGCAGTTTCGCGTAATCTATCGATGGCCCCGTTGCCATGCCTCTGCCTTCAAGAATGCCGCACTCTGACCGACCTCTGAAATCAGATTTGCCGCCCAGTCAAGCCCGTTTGAGGTTTCGACTGTAAGAGTGGAGGGCTTCTGTTGCCCGGTGCCCTCCGAACCGCGCCTTACACTGCTAGGAGTAAGGGCTTCAAGTTCAGGCTAGTCGCACTGCATTACGCAGCGAGAGCGGCCTCAGCATAGTTGTCATTGGCAACTATTCTGTATGACCCGATAACGGTGGTATCATGCCGGGCAAAAGCTAAGTCCTTTAGACCTTCGTCGATCCTATTTCGCCCCCATAAGTCTTTACCGGCGCCCTGCGACTCTCCTCCGGAGAGCCGGCCGCAGGGCGCGGTGAAGAGAAATGGTGGAGGCGCCGGGTACCGCCCCCGGGTCCGATCGGCTTATTACGACCGCGTTTATCGCCATAGCTGGCAAGCCAGCCCAACGAATATAATGATTGCGGGACAAGAAAAAAAGCATTTCGACGTGCGGCTTCGCAAGGGCGTGAAAAACCTGTTACCGGTTGGCCGCGGTTCAACATTGCGAATGGCGAAGCGAATGCTGCGGAAATATCGTCGCTACGGCCTAAATACTGGGTTTGACGAGAGCAGAAAGGCAGCCGCGTGAGCGTTTCAATCGAGGATCGCGCATCCGGGGCGGAAACGCTTTTATCGTGGAAATCGATCGTTCTGGTGATGGCGATCGCCGTTGCGACGGTGGCGGCGGGCACGCTGGCGGGATACGCGGCAACCGCCGTGTTCGATATCTGGTCGCGGATCGACGCGCCTCGCGCATTTGCCGCAGGGGAAATTCAGTCGCTTCAGACGGCGCGCGTTTCAGTCTCTTTCTTCGCTTTTCAAGCGGTGACGATCCTCGCGATGTTTGCCGTCAACGCGCTGCTGGCGCGCGGCGGCGGCCGCTTTCTCACCTTCTCGATGCCGCGCGGCGGTTTAAAAACGCTGATCCTGGCGTCGCTCGGACTGATGGTGCTGGCGTTTCTCTACGGCAGCTTGATTTTCGCACTCGACAGAGAAGCGTTTCGCAACGACATGAGCCCGTTCGCCGAGTTGATGAAGGCGCGAACGTGGTGGCTCGTGCTGATCGCGGCTGGTATCGGCGCGCCGATTGCGGAGGAATGCTTGTTTCGCGGGCTGCTGTTCGGGACGCTTCGGCGAACGCCGCTGGGGATCGGCGGTGCGGCGGCGGTCAGCGCGATCCTGTGGGCGCTTCTCCACGCCAATTATTCGATTTACGGGGTGACGGCGATCACGCTCATCGGCATCTATCTGGCGCTGGTACGGGAGCGAACCGGCTCGCTGCTGACGCCGATCGTTTGTCACGGTGCTTACAACTCGTTGATCGTGCTCGTTCTGGCCTTCGCGCCGAACAGTTCGCTGGTCACGGGGTAGCGGATGACTCTTCGGATAGCTGATGGCTCTCTAGAATCGCGCTAGGTCTTCCTGCATGCAGCAATATCTCGATCTCTTGCGCCGCGTGCGCACCGAAGGTGTCAAGAAGTCCGACCGTACGGGCACCGGCACGTTGTCCGTGTTCGGTCATCAGATGCGGTTCGACCTGTCGCAGGGATTTCCGCTCATCACGACGAAGAAGCTGCATATCAAGTCGATCGTCGTCGAGCTTCTGTGGTTTCTCGCCGGCGCGACGAACATCGAATATCTGAAGGCGCATAACGTTTCGATTTGGGATGAATGGGCCGATCCCGAGGGCGAGCTTGGCCCGGTCTATGGCAAGCAATGGCGCTCGTGGAGCACGCCCAGCGGTCAGTCCATCGATCAGATCGCGGACGTCGTTGAAACGCTCAAGACCAATCCGGATAGCCGGCGCATTATCGTTTCAGCGTGGAATCCGGCCGATATTCCGGAAATGGCGCTGGCGCCGTGTCATTGCCTTTTTCAATTTTACGTCGCGGACGGCAAACTTTCGTGCCAGCTTTATCAGCGCTC
>DATLJG010000349.1:0-4587 GCA_035538995.1 Hyphomicrobium sp.
CGGACGTGCCGCACGGCCGGAATGACGACCTCGACCGGCACTTTCGCCGACACGCGGCCGACCGCCTCGCCGAACACGTCGATCAGCCGCCCGACCTCCGACGTCCGGCTTCCGGGAAGCACCAGAAGAACCGGCTTCTCCGGCGCCAAGCCGAGCCTGTGCGCCAGCGCCACGCCATCGGCGTTTTGAATGTCGTCGAGCTTTTCGATCAGCGGATGCCCGACGTACGTGCACTCAGGCCCCCCGAGCCGCGCGTGAGCGTCCGGCTCGAATGGCAGCAACGCCAGAACGCGATCGACATAGCGGCGCATACGCTTCGCACGACCCGGCCGCCATGCCCAAACGCTCGGACTCACGTAATCGATGATCGGAATATCGGGCGCGCGTTTGCGGATGCGCTTGGCGATCGGATGCGTAAATTCGGGGCTGTCGATGATGACCACGGCATCCGGCGCAAAGGCGATCCCCGCATCGACCGTCTGATAAACGCGCAGCAGAATGCGCGGCAGCTTCGGCAGGATCGACATCGGCCCCATCACGGCCACGTCCTCGATCGGGAACAGCGAAACGAAACCCTCGTGCGCCATCTCCTCGCCGCCGACCCCGGCGAACGTGATCGATCCGCCGTGCATCGTCTTGAGCGCCGCGATCAGCTTGGCTCCGAGCGCATCGCCGGAATGCTCGCCCGCGACGATAAAAATCTTCAGGGGGCGAGAGGCTTCAGCCACGGTCCTACGCTCCTGTGCTCAAGCCTGTTTCGACAACGGCGATGAATACCCCGAGCTGATCGGCAAGACCGATCAGATCATCGGACAAAGGCATTGCGCCTGCCGCACGCACCGCTGCCACACCGGCGAACTTGCCATCCGCCGCCGCTCGCACGACACGCGCATCAAAATCGTGGGAAGAGCCAACGACGACAACGCCGCGACGACGCTTGCCGCCACGAAGCCCGGCCGCGCGACAAATGACTTCGTTCGGCGCCTCGTCCGTTCCGACGGCAATAACCCGCCTGCGATCGGCGACGACTGCCGAGCCTGTATCAAATCCGGAGAGCGCCGACAAAATTCTGGCTGCGCGGCGAATATCGCTCACGGCGACATCATCGAGCGAAACCGAGCCGAGCGCGACGGCCTTGGCGTTCGTCTCAGCAGCACTCGTATCCGCACGCAATTGGCTCGCCATGCCCGCAACGAACACGCCGCGCGCGTTGGCCGCCGAGATCATGCGCGGACGTTCGGCGCAAAGAACATGCCCCGCCATGACCGCGACGCCCGAAAGCCCGGCGGCGGCGGCGCTGTCCATCGTGTGCGGCCCGATCGCCGGAAGATCGACGCGGAGATCCTGACCGGGCTTCGGCCGCTTGACGAGAACGCCGCCGCGCCTCTCGCCCGCCGTGCGCCCGCGATCCTCCGCGACGCGCTTCAGCATGCGGTCCGTTCCCTCCGCGCCCTCGATCGCTTCGACACGGCCGTTCGCAACGACCACCGCCTGCCCGATATCGTAGCGGCCGAGCGCGGCGACCAACGCCAAGCCCGTCGCCGCATCGGCGTTATCCTGAGGCGATGGCGCGCGTGCCGTCAGCACGCCATCCTCGGCAAGCAGATCCGATGCTACATCGCTGACTCCGACGACGTTCAGCCCGCGCCGCTCGAACAGCGCCACAAGCCCGCGCAACACCGCATCGTCGCCGCCGGCGCGCAACAGCCGCACCACGCGCGGAAGCATCTGGAAGAATCCGAAATCCGGCCGCGCGCTGCGAAAGCTCGGCCGCTGAAATCCGCCGAGCATGACGACGTCGCGCACTCCGGCGCGCTTCAGCGCCGCCGTCGTGCGCCCCGGTTGCGCCCAGTTGACGACGGTATGCGGAAACATCGCCAGTGCCGCTTCCGCCGCGCCATCGACCATGACGACGTGAACGCAACCGCCGCGCCCGACGATGCTTTCAGCCACCTCACGCGGCAGCGATCCCGACCCGGCGATGATTCCAATGCGATTGGCCGGCCCCGTCATGGCCGGGCCTCAGCTCTCGGAGCCGTTCTTCGGCGTGCACAGCGAACGCTTGCCGCCCTCTCGAATGAAGGCGAGGATTTCCTCGACCGACGCATGGCCCGCGAACTCCTCCGCGACGTCGTCCATGCGTTCGACAAGCGTGCCTTCCGCCGCGAAAAGCAAGCGATAGGCGCGGCGGAGATCATGAATGTCGGCGCGCGAAAAGCCGCGCCGTTGCAGTCCGACGATATTCAATCCCGACAGATACGCACGATTGCCGAGCGCCATGCCATACGGGATGAGATCGTTTTCGAGGCCCGACATGCCGCCGACAAAACTATGATGCCCGACACGGGCATATTGAATGACCGCCGCGCCGCCGCCGATGATGGCGAAGTCGCCGACGTTGCAATGCCCCGCCAGCATGACGTTGTTCGAGAAGATGACGCCATTGCCGACGCGGCAGTCATGGCCGACGTGACTGTTGGCGAGAAACGCGCAACCGTCCCCGACCGTCGTCACCGAGCCGCCGCCGGCGGTGCCGGGATTCATCGTCACGCCTTCGCGAATGATGCAATCGCTGCCGACGGTCAGCGAGCAAGGCTCGCCCTGATATTTCAAATCCTGCGGCTGATGACCGATCGAGGCGAACGGAAAGATGCGTGTGCCCGAGCCGATCTCGGTCGTGCCCGCGACGACGACATGGCTGACGAGTTCGACGCCCGCGCCGAGCTTGACCTCCGGCCCGACCGTGCAAAAAGGTCCAATTTTCACCCCAGCGCCGAGCTGCGCGCCGTCTTCGACGATCGCGGTCGGGTGAACTTGAGCTTCAGCCATTTTTGCTCGCAAAAGCGCGCGCGTCGGACGTATCGGCAAGCATGGCGCTGATCTCCGCCTCGGCGACCACCTGCCCGTTCACCCGCGCTTCGCCACGGAAGCGCCAGACGCGGCCGCGATTGCGGATCTTCTTGACGTGGTAGTGAAGCTGATCGCCAGGGAGCACGGGCTTGCGGAACTTGGCGTTGTCGATGCCCATGAAATACACGAGTTCGGCGTGATAATCTTCGCCGACGTTCGAAACGCAAAGCGCACCGGCCGTCTGCGCCAGACCTTCGATGATGAGCACGCCCGGCATCACCGGGAACTGCGGAAAGTGTCCCTGGAAGAACGGCTCGTTGATGGTCACGTTCTTGACCCCGACGCAGCTTTCGTCGCCATCCATATCATACATCCGGTCAACGAGCAGAAACGGATACCGGTGTGGCAACAGCTTCATGACGGTCGCGATATCCGCGGTCCCGAGCGCTTTGCCGGCCTTTGCCTTGTCGTCCATAACCTTCAACTCCAATAGAACCGCGTCACTCGCGGCTTGTCGTATCACTCAGCTTTCGCCGGAATCTTTTGTGCCGTCGTCACGGTTGCCTTTGTCGCGTGCGACGAGGCGCTTGATAAGCGCCTGCTCGCGCGCCGCTTCGCGCAACGGTTTGGCCGGCGTACCGAAATACCGTGCGCCAGCCGGAACGTCGTGGTTGGGATGCGAAGCACCGCCGACCTGCGCGCCCGTCCCGATTTTGATGTGACCGACGGTTCCCGATTGGCCGCCCATGACGACGTAATCGCCGAGCTCCGTCGAACCCGAGATGCCGCACATCGCCACGATCACTGAGTGGCGGCCGACGATGACGTTGTGCCCGATCTGGCAAAGATTATCAATTTTGGTGCCTTCGCCGATCATCGTGTCCTTGAGGGCGCCGCGGTCGATGGTTGTATTGGCGCCAATCTCAACGTCGTCCTGAATGATGACGCGGCCGATCTGCGGCACCTTGAGATGGCCACCCGGACCCATAGCAAATCCAAAGCCGTCCTGGCCGATCCGGACGCCGGAATGGATAATGACCCGGTCGCCGACCAGCGCATGCGTCACCGTCGCCAGCGGTCCGATATAGCAATTCCGGCCGATGGCCACCCGGGCGCCGACGACCGCCCCGGCCGCGATGCGCGTCCCGGCTCCGATATGGGCTTCCCGGCCAATGACTGCGCCAGGCTCGACAAGCACACCGTCTTCCAGACGGGCCGTAGGATCGATCGGAGGGGCCCCGGGCGTCGCCACCATCGGATGCAGGGCGGACGGATAGAAGAGCGTCAGCGCCCGCGCGAAGCCGTGGTAGGGCTGCTTCGTGACCAGACCAGCGGTTCCGGCCGGGACGCGGTTCGCCAGCAGCGGCACCACGAGACAGGCGCCAGCCCCCGTCACATCGAGCTGGGGAAGATATTTCTTGTTGTCGATGAAGGAGATATGGCCGCGCCCGGCCTCCGAAAGGGGGCGCACATCCTCAATTCGCATGTCCGGATCGACGCCAGCCGGGATTTCGGCCTCGACGGCCGCCGCGACCTTGGACAAGGGGAAAGGCCCGGCCCGCTCGAAAAATCCGGGATGCTCCATGTCGCCCGCCTCCGGCACACTGAGGTTTTTGCTTTGTGTGGCTTGATTGAGCCGGTTGAATGAACGACGCCGAGGGCGTTGGCAAGCCCTCGGCGCATTCCTGTCAACCTTATCGGGCGAGCACTTTGGCTCAGCCCGCGACGATCCGGCCC
>DATLJG010000350.1:0-10423 GCA_035538995.1 Hyphomicrobium sp.
GGCCGTCATTTTGTTATACTTCGTTTCGTCGCGACTCTTCTGCCATTCGGGATGATAGCGGTATTGCTTGCGTCCGCGTGCATCGCGTCCGGTCGCCTGGATGTGGCCGACGGCGGTTGGGCAGATCCACACGTCCGACCATGCTGGCGGTATCGCCAAGCTCTTGATCCGGGCTTTGGTTCGGACATCAGTGACCCTTGCGCCCGAGGGTAAAACATAGACAATTCTCTTGCCTGCGCGCTTACGCGCAATGCCTGGATCGCCGTCATTGACGTATCTGAGGCCGGCATCTTCGGCGTCATCGATGTTCGCCGTCGACGCAACGCGGTCCGAATTCGCACGCATGAAAGATCCCGAGCTTCAAATTTTGCCCGCATGGGTTGATGCGGACAACGAAACGCGCCGGCTGGGATCGCAGTTCCGCCACGGCTTAGACCTGCTCAATTTGCCATGATCATGTTGGGAGAGGGTCTTTCTCGGGCGACGACAACCTGGCAGCAAGATCGCGCTGTGTGCAGCTTTCGCCAATTCCGAAACGAGATCGCGAGAAGCAAGAGCCGATGGAGCGGACGAGTTGGCCAAGCTTCTGCTTCTGATTTTTTCCGCTCATGCGAGCTCGTTCGAAAACCGCAATCCTTTATTTCGCCCGAAAAAATCCAACCGATAAAAGACCTTTTGCAAACTGGCGCTTGTGGTGTCCAAATTTGTCCGTGGGCTATGATAACAAATTGAAAATACTATTTAAAAATGTCCTTACACAGCCAAAAATGGCCAAAAAAATGTTCATTGGACACCAACAGGGACAAACGCATTTCGCATGATCTTCGCTGAACAAACCCCGCCCTTCGGAAATGGTTTCCAATCCACGCGGATGAAGGTGTGGTCGGCAGGAGCGTCATCGGCTACCCGGTAATCTACGCAATGCGCACATTCCATTCGGCCATACTTAACCGCGACGCGTCGAGAACAGTTTTCCTAGGACAAAGGCTGCGAAACCGGTGACAGCCATTGCTTCGAGCGGGTTAGCCTTGGTATAGTTGGTGATCTTGTCGACGTACGGCTTTGCCTGGTTGAGGTACGGCTTGGCGCTATCAGAAAACTCGTTCGCCTTGTCGACCAGCTGCTTCTTGTTCTGTTCCAGGATATCGGTGGTGTCCATGGGCCGTGCTCCTTTGCTTTCGAACCCCGCTCAAGTTATGTTTGTTCCCAAACTCCGGTGGCATGCAAAGTGCGTACGAGGCGGAGCGGAACCAATGCCCAGATAAGGCGCGCAGCTTGACGATGAGACTTGCACCGCCCTGCTCGCGTCAGGATGTCCGTGGCAGGCGAGAGATGCCGATTACCCTTCACGTATCGTTTAACAAAAAAGCGGGAGCAATGAAGCTCCCGCCGGAGTTTTTCTCTTATTGGCTGGCGCCACTCGGATTTGTGCCGCTGGAGCTTGTGCCGCTTGCGCCCGAACTCGTGCCGGAACTCGCTGAGCCTTTGACATTGCCATTGTTACAGCCGGTCATGAACTCCGTTTGCGAGATCGAACCGTCGCTATCGGTATCGACGCTCTTGAAATTCGTGACGTACGTCTGAGCCTGGCTTTGCGACAAGGTCGAACCCTTTGTGGGGTTTGCCTGGTTCCACAACGTTTCACATTCCGCCTGAGAGAGCTTCATATTTGAACCCGCAGGTTCTGCTGCGAGGGTGGGCCCACTAAACAGAGCGATGAAGGCTAGGGCACTACCATAGACGGCCGCGGTGCGTAACATGTGTTTCCTCCATTTTTAACACCGATGGTAATCGAACTATTGTTGGGCTCGGCAGTTCCACGAACGAGAGGCGTTCTTTGATGGGCGGATTCGCGCGCGATCTGCAGCGCGCGCATGCGTCTCAAACGAGATGTTCGCCTGGAGCGAAACATGTTTGGCAGACCGTCTTTCCGCATCGTCAACAACGACCCTCCACGGTTCAGCCGTCTACTGAGTTTCTGCTGCTCTGTAAGCGATCCCCCTACCGCGAGCCAAAGGTCACTCGTCCCGGCCGGCTACCCTTGCTCACAAATCATAACAGGCTTGGGAGACGACGGCAGATTCCTGCACAATCGATGACACCCATCCAAGCGGCGAGCGGGTCGGAACCGCGTTTTTGCTCCTGCAATCATCGCAGCAATAGCAAGTCGAATGTGCAAACAACGTTTTGACGCTGATGGAAGTGGCCGCCAAAGACGAAAACATTACCGTTTGAGTAGCTATAACCTGAGCGGCATGTTCATCGCGGCAACACCTTTTTCACGCCCTCGATGAGGTCGGACATCCGTACCGGCTTCGTGAAGATGCCGTCGTATCGTTCAGTTTCGCGTGTGCCCGGGCATATTCCGGCCCAAAAGCCAAGCACGCCTGAGAGGCTGCCAGGATCTACCCGTCCGAAGTTGCGGCGAAGCAGTCAGTGGCCTGGATCGGCGTGGCGTTCGCCGCCACTGTCATTGTCGCGGGTCGCCCCGCCACATTTTTCCGTTCGCCCAGAAGAGGGCGAAGCCAGTCGGGGGCCACCGTTACCGTCGCCTGCCCGCGTGGAAGGCTGGCTTCGATGAGGCGGCTGCGCTTGCTATGCATTATGAGACGATGCCTTTGCGCTGTGCGGCAGGCCAAGCCGCAAAAAGCGTCTCAGTTGTCACCGTCCCGACCTGCTGGTCGAACCGGTTCAGATAGATATCCATCATGGCGTCATGCGTTTCATTGGCCGAGCTGCACAAGGCATCCGTCACAAGGATCACGCGAAAGCCCCAGTCAATGGCTCCCAGAACGGTGCTCAGCACGCACACGCCGGTCTCGCCGCCGGTGATGATCAGCGTATCGATGTCGCCGTTCTTGAGATCGAGGTGAAGGGTGGTACCGGTCCAGGGGGAATAGACGTATTTATCGAACACGCGGGCCGGCGGAACAAACTTCGCAAGTTCCGGCACAAGGTCGACCTGATCAGGTCCCATGCGTTCGATCGTCATCATGTGCCAGCGCTCGTAGTAGTGTTTCCACATGCCGGCACCGGCCCCAGGCTCCCTGGCTGGTAAGAAACGCGTAAATATGGTGTGTGTCGGCCGCACATCGGAGATCGTGATGATGTTCGGGAGCACGCGCGGTAGCCAAGGCATTTGCCATGCAGTTGCGCCAGCGAACATACGCTGCATGTCGACGCAGAGATGGACCGTATTCTCAGCCACCGGGCCGAAGCGGAGCGCATTGCTTTTTGTCATAGCCGCACCCTAACATTTTCGGCCGCCCACCAGTTCCTGTGGGTAGCGCCCGCGGGTCGACCCGAAATGCGGGTTAGCGCCTTATGGTCCGAGCGCCCCATGACGAGTCGGAGGATGCGGATGACTGTCGACGTATTGATTATTGGCGGAGGCCCGGCAGGGCTTAGCGCCGCGCAGGTCCTGGGACGATGCCACAGGCGGGTTCTGATCTGTGATGAAGGAAAGCAAAGGAACCTGCGCTCGCAGGCGATTCATGGACTCTTAGGCCATGAAGGTACGTCTCCTTTGAATTTTCTCGCCCGCGCGCACTCCGAGCTTGCCCGGTATCCGACCCTACAGCTTCGCAGGACGCGGGTGATCGACGTCGTGCCCACTGAAGGCGGCTTTGCGTTTCAGTGCGAGGACCGCAGGCAGGGAATGGCTTCAAAGCTTCTCATCGCCAGCGGAATCGTCGACGAATTGCCTGCGGTCGCCGGCGTTGAGGCGCTTTATGGTATTTCGGTTCATCATTGCCTCTACTGTGATGGCTTCGAATATAGGGGCAAGGCTGTGGCCGCTTACGGCAAAGGCGACAAGGGAGCAGAACTTGGCATCGTCATGCAGCATTGGGTGTCCGACGTCGTTGTGTGCAGCGACGGTACCGAAATCAGCAGAGAGCTTCAGGGCAGGCTCGAGAAGCGCGGCATAGGCATGCGAATGGGAACGATCGCACGATTACGAGGGGAGCGGGGCCAGCTGTCGCAAATCGAGTTTGCGAGCGGACCGCCACTCCTGCGGGACGGCCTTTTCTTTGCCACTGGATGCAAGCAGGCATCCGATCTCTCGAACCGTCTCGGTTGCAAGCGAGATGAAAAGGGCGGCGTCTTTAGTCGCGCGGGGACGGAAGAGAGTTCGGTGCCCGGCGTTTATATAGCGGGGGATGCATCGCGCGACGTTCTCATGGTCTCGGTCGCAATCGCGGAAGGGGCGAAGGCGGCTGTCACGATTAACAAGGCGTTGCTCGCCCGTGACGGGTTCTGGGATTAGCCAGACAGCTGTCCTGCCCTGCGACACAAGAACTTTTAACAAGTCGCGATGTCGTTCGACAGAGACCGTAAGTACGAAAAGATTTCCGGACGCCTGGGCGCGGAATCGCCGCCAAGCGCGGCTACGAGCAGGAAAGCTGACAGTGTGTACTTGAAAATATTCAACGTGCGCTGCCGCACCGCCCAAGCCAGGCGCCTTCCCTTATCGCCACGCTCATCGGGGCGATCGCAAGTCGGTGAGGAGGTGCGTCTGTTCTACGACGTTTGAGCAGCAGGCGGGCTGGGGTCAAACAATCAGAAGCGGATCGGCCTCCACCCCCGCCTTGCGCCGCAGACTATTTTCCCGTCGAATTGTCCTTCGAGGGTGTGCGGTCTGACGTGCCTTCAGGCGTCTGACCCGCGTCCGTTCCAGTGTTCCCTTGCGAACTTGCATTTGGGGTGCGATCAGGAGAGGGATTGCCAGGCGTCCGATCGGAGGTTTTACCCTTGCTGCCGGGTTCGTTGTTCGTCGAGGCGCCGGATTGATGTGTCGTCGATGAGCCTCCTGCGAGAACCAGAGATGGGCTGCCGGTGAGCGCCAGCGCGCTGGTGGCGATAGTGAAAATAGCTTTCTTCGATAACATGTCGACCTCGTTTTTTCTGTTCGGAACCTCAAGCAATACGGCGGACCGCGTTCAACGTTCCTTTTTTTCGGTTGACGTTCATCGTGAGCGGCTGAGCAGGGGGAAAAGGATCGCGGTGGCAATCCCGTTTTCGGAGCGAGTCGACTATTTCATTGCTCAAGGCCGGTTGCCCAGCCGGAGCATTGGCTGAGCCCTCACTGGCGCGTTGCCTTGTTCCGCCTCGGAGGAGATTGGCCCTGAAATTTTTCGGACCTCCCGCTCACCAATTAAGTGGGCAACGTGGTTGTCCTTTTGGTATCCGAGGCTGTTGGAAGCGGTGGCCTCGGATCAACCTCTCGCGGGCGGTATCGAGAGACCAGAGCGCAACGTCGTTGATTTGATGGCCCAGCTGCGCGTCACCGTTGAGGGAAAAAGGAAAGGGTGAGGCAGCAGGTAAATCAACGCCGACGTGGCCAAAGAAGTCGGTGTAGCTGGAGCAGGGGTCACTTCGTAAATTGGAAGAGCTTGGCGTAACATCGATGGCGTCGGTTACGGGCTTTTTTCGGTGAAGCCGAGTTCGATCCCGCAGGCGAGCTCGTTCGCATTACACTTGATGCGCTATCCGCCGGCGACCCACTTCTTATTCTCGACATTGCAAAGCTCATCCCGGACGGTACGCGCCAGAGGAAGGTGCTTTCGATCGACGCCGACGTTCTTTACGCAGTTTTGGAGTACTCCGCGAAAGTGGCGATCGCCTCGAATAACGTCTTCGGCGAAGCTCTGCGCGCGTGTCTGAAAAAGAAGGGTCGGCCGTTGGTCTGAAGAAGGCCTTCGCGCAGAGCGCGCGGCGGACGCCGGCGATGATCCCGAGCTTGCGAAGAAGAGAACAGACGGGAAAAGACGGTGGACATTCATCCTAATGGCCAAGGAACCAGATGTCCGTTTTCCAGGTTCAGGTATTTAACTGTTTCGGGCGCGATGTGATGGCTGTTGCCCTTAGATCCCATATTAATCGCTGTATCAAACACGGGTCGTTGATCCTTGAGCTTCCGCGCGGGGAGCAACTGGCTGCGGGCGATGGTTCAGGGCTGCCGATCATTATACGGCTAAAGGATAATCGGGCCGTCGCTGAGCTTCTTCTGAATCCCGAGTTGGCGCTCGGTGAACTTTACACTGACGGTCGCTTAATCGTGTCTGGCGGCTCGGTGTATGATTTTCTCGACTTGCTCGGCCGCAATATACCCGGGTTGCTACCGCCTCAAATCGGTCGCTGGCGGCACGCAATCAGAACGGGATTTGATCGGTGGCGGCGCGGTAACTCTGAGAGGATCGCGAGACGCAACGTCCACCATCATTATGATATCGATGATCGCATCTATTCTTTGTTCCTTGACCCGGACAGGCAATATTCCTGCGCATATTTTGAATCGGAGCGGCAAAATCTCGAACACGCGCAACTCGCGAAGAAACGACACCTTGCCGCGAAATTGCTTGTGTCTGAGAATTCCAGGGTGCTTGACATCGGCTGTGGATGGGGAGGCTTGGCGCTCTACCTTGCGGAACTTTGCGGCGTCGACGTCACAGGAGTGACCCTATCGCCCGAACAGCTCAAAGTGGCGGAGCGGCGCGCCCAAGAAAAGGACCTCAATCTGCGCGTCCACTTCCGGCTCGAGGACTACCGTGCCGTGACCGAAACCTTTGACCGCATCGTCTCGGTCGGCATGTTCGAACACGTGGGTTTCCGCAATTACGAGACTTTCTTCGGCATGATCAGCCGAAGTCTCAAACCGGACGGCATCGCCTTGCTCCACTCGATCGGGCGTCTGGACGGGCAAAGCGCGACCAACCCATGGATTGCAAAACACATATTCCCGGGGGGGTATATGCCTTCGCTGGCGGAAGTCCTTCCCGCTGTTGAGAATTCGGGCCTCATCGTGACCGATATCGAGATCCTGAGGTTGCATTATGCCGATACGCTCGCAGCGTGGCGTAGCCGTTTCCTCAGTCATCGCGCAGAAGCTGCGGCTGTTCTCGGCGAAAGATTCTGCCGTATGTGGGAATTCTATCTGGCGGGTAGCGAAGTTGGTTTTCGTTACGGCGGACTGATGGTTTTCCAAATGCAACTTGCCAAGAAAATTGACACGGTCCCGCGCACGAGGAACTACATCGCCGAAGAAGAATCGCGCCTACGCAAGCTGGAGCAGGCCGGCGCGAAGCGAGGGGTTGCGGTGCGGTTAGTTCATTCCCGATGATGGCCCATGCGCGGTCAAATTGAAATTTCAGGGCTCTTCAAAAGGCTGAGCATCATCTCCACCAGAATGGCCGGATTCGCAGGCTTCTCGAGATACGGAATATTTCGAAGTGGCCCCTCGAGCTCGCCCTTTCGGTATCCGCTGTAAATGATGAAGGGGATGCCGCGTTCTTTGAGACGCGCGTAGAGAAACGAACTATCGCCGTCAGGAAGCGCGTGATCGAGGATCGCTCCCGCGAGGCCGTCATACTCTACGATAATCATCGCGTGACGAAGTGTGTTTGTGGTCGTCAGTTCAGCGCCGGTGTGTTCGAAAGCCCTTGAAATATCCATGACAATAAGAGGTTCATCCTCAACGATGAGGATCGACCGCCCCGTGAGTATTGGGCGTTGCATTGGAAAGTAGCCTTTAGCGCGGCTAAGCGCGACTGCCAGAGGCAGGGCGGCCCTGAAAGGGGCCGCTGATGTCCCAAGCGTCGATCAATCCTCGTACGCGCAGCAATCGTAAATGATCGACTGGGAAAGGCCAAAGCCGGGTAGCGGTCCCGAACTTGGTGCTGCGTATGGATAGAGTCTACCATGTGCAGCCCCAGGAGTCCTAAAATTTTGGCTTTCCGGTGGCCCTTTCGCGACAGTTGCGGCGGCTGGCTCCGAACGGTGTGAAGCATCGGCACCTTTGGCGGAACCGACGCAACCCACTCTCCGTTGATGTGCAGGAATGAAGTCATATGATCTTTCCGCAAAGGAGCACCCGCCGCGATGGCGGATTGCTCCTTGTTGGTCCCAATAAACACCAGAGTATCGCGATGAAGGTCGGTCAGTCCGCCCGACGCGCCCGCGCGCGAGACGTATCGAAAAAATCGAGTTTCGAAGAGGCGATCGAGCATGTCGAGGCGATTTGCGCGCTTCCGCCCTCGCCCATTCCTAGCCGAGCGCCGACGGGCATCTGATGCGCCGATATTGCGACTGCCGGTTCGACGCGAGCTCTTAAGCCGCTTGAAACAGGCGGGGTGTTGCAGCTTTCGCCGGTTTCCTTTTTGGCGGCCGTCTTCTTGGCTGCTCATTTATCGGCAGCGATGAATTCTCTGGGGACCTTCTGCGGAATACCTGCCTTTCGGCGAACGCTGGATTGTGTCCTGCCGCCTCCATGAACCAGTGTTCTTGCGCGGATTTTGAGGCCATGGGCAACCTTCGCCTTCGATTCATCGACAAACGCCAAACGCGAAGATTTCGTTCCGTGGTGTGCTCCCACCGATGTCGATCAGCGCGAACGCCAAAGGCCGCAAATTAGCAAAGGGCCCATCTGGCCTGTATCATGGGAACAAGGCCGCCTATCCCTGGTTGGACTCGTATTCGTATTGCGTGAGGCGCAGCATGACCGGGAATGTCATTTGGGTCGATTTTAAAGCCCGCGACAAGCTCTATGACGTGACAGTGATCGAGCGCTTTGCAAGGATCACTAGAGAGACGAGGCAGCCGCGGCCTCACGGTTACGAGTTCGATGTCATAGCGCCTTTGCGAAGGCCAATGCTGGTTGATGGGCGTTGAGGCTCGATCAGGACGACCTACAAGGATGTGGGTTGGACCCCACAACCTTAGACCAAGCACACGCTTTTATCGGAGCACGTGAATGATAGCCAAGGGACCACGAGTCCATAAAGATGAGGACCGTTCGCACCAGCCTCGTCAAGAGACGACTCCCTCATCGCGAGAGCGTCAAACCACGGCCGTTGAAGACCATGTGAAAAAGCGGGAAAAGCTTTCCGACAAGGCTAGCGGAAAGACCAAATGTCCCGGACGCTGAAATGGCGCTTGCAACCCAAGCGATCTCTTTCATCGCAATGTGAACCGTTACCGATCCCAGATAAAGGTCCGCTACTTCTCTCAGGTTGCTCTTTGAACGAATGCCGCACTGTTCGAAATCAGCTTCGATGAATTAGATGCTCAGACAAGCGTTTGGGATGTTTCCCATATTTTTACAGCCGCTTTGCAAATTTGCGGAAAGATCGTCTTTAGATCTGAGAGGCAAGCTCTAATTGCGAAATGGAGCGCATTCGGTCGGCGAGGCAATTTTCGATCTACCTACCTGATCATTGCTCGTGACGTTTAGAGTGCGTCGCCTGTACACGGTCCGCGTCGACGAGCCGGATCCGAAATTCAGTCATATGCTGCTTGAACAGTTTGGCGGCGCCAACGGCAACTCGCGGCCGCAATGCAGTATTCCGTTCAGGGAGCAACTGCGAAGATCCCGCTCTAAAGGACCTCTTGATCGATATCGGCACCGAAGAGCTGAGTCATCTTGCGGACGTTGGCACGCTCGCCCGTCTGCATCTTGCGCCCATGAAGTTCGGCCGCGACGCCGCCGAAGCCAACCCGCTGATTGCCATTGCCGGTGGCGGCGGCGTTAATCTCTTCAACTCGATGGGCAATGCCTGGACCGCCGACTATCTTAAGATCACAGGCGAACTGGACGTCGACTTGTGCAGCAATATTGCGGTGGAAGCGCGGGCTAAAATCGTCTATGAGCGCCTTATCCAATTCTGCGACGACGCCGGCACCAAAGACGCCTTGCAGTTCCTGATGAGCTGCGAGATCACGCATATGAAGGCGTTTGCTGCTGCGCTCGATAGTCTCGAAAAGCCTCGTTTCTCCATCGGCCAGATCGCCCCGACAGCTGCCTCAACCGGCGAGGGTGAACACGGCGAGATCGATGCCCGGGGTTCCTGGAATGAAGGCGGCGAATGGGAACTTGTCGAGAGTGCCGTCGTGAATGGCAAGGGGAAGGACACCGGGAGGGAGATGCAGACAGAAGCCTCCGAGGCGGACGATCCCGACATCGTGGAGGCCCTGCTGGTCAACAACCCCCGCGATCTTCTGCACGCGGAAAAACAGATTATGAAAGCGCTTCCAAAAATGGCGAAGGCGGCCAAGACGGAACAGCTAGCGGAGCTCTTCCTGCAGCATCTTCAGGAGACGGAAGACCGGGTAAATTGCCTCACCGAATGTCTGCGGCTTTTGGGAGCGCCGGCGCGCGCCAAGCCCTGCAAAGGCATGATGGGACTTCTGGAGAAGGGTGATGAGATCATCGCCGAACATCAGAAAAAACTAGCCGGAATGGATCTTGATCGGGGCCGGTCAGAAGGCCGAGCATTATGAGATCGCCGGCTACAAATCTGCCCGGGATTTAGCGCAACAATTAAATGAGACGGCCGTCGTCCATCTTTTGCAGCTCTCCCTGTCAGAAGAGGAGAACGCCGATCAGCTGCTCAATCAGCTCGCGCGGCCATTGATGTCGTCGGCAAAG
>DATLJG010000351.1:0-2914 GCA_035538995.1 Hyphomicrobium sp.
CCGGGGCTTACACGTCCGAGGATGACGGAATATGAAATTCACGCTCTCATGGCTCAAGGATCATCTCGATACCAACGCATCGCTCGACGAGATCGAGACGACGTTGTCGGCCATTGGTCTTGAAGTCGAAGGCATCGAAGATCCTGCGAAGTTGCTCGGGGCCTTCCGCATCGCGCGCATCGTTGAAGCCAAGAAGCATCCGAACGCCGACAAGCTGCAGGTCGTGCAGGTCGAGCTCTCAAAGGGCGAGTCGTTGATGGAGGTCGTCTGCGGCGCACCGAACGCGCGCGCGGGAATGCTCTCGGTTTTCGCGCCGCTCGGAACGTATATTCCCGGCTCGAAGATCACGCTGGAGAAGAAGCCGGTGCGCGGCATCGTCTCGAACGGCATGATGTGCTCGGCCGCCGAGCTTGAGCTTTCCGAGGACAGCGACGGCATTCTCGATCTCCCAGCTAATTGGGCGAGCAAAGTTGGTGAACGCTACATCGACGCCGCGGGGCTCAACGATCCCGTGATCGAAGTCAAACTGACGCCGAACCGCCCCGATTGCACCGGCGTTCGCGGCATCGCCCGCGATCTCGCCGCCGCTGGTCTCGGCACGTTAAAGCCCGAGCCGCAACTCGCGCCGATCAAGGAAGCCTTCGACTGCAAAATTCCGGTGAAGCTCGAATTCACGCCGGACACGGCCAGCGCGTGTCCGGTCTTCGCCGCGCGCACGATCCGCAATGTCACGAACGGCGCGTCGCCCGATTGGCTGCAAAACCGGCTAAAGGCGGTCGGCCTGCGCCCGATCAATGCGCTCGTTGATGTGACGAACTACATCTCGCTCGACCGCGGACGGCCTCTGCACGTCTACGACGCGCACAAGATCAAAGGCACGCTCCACGCTCGGCTTGGAAAGAACGGCGAAAAATTCTTAGGTCTCGACGGCAAGGAATACACCGTTGACGACACGATGTGCGTCATCGCCGACGATACCGGACCGCTGGGCCTCGGCGGCGTCATGGGCGGCGAGAGCACGGGATGCACGCCGGAAACCAAAGCCGTCCTCATCGAGAGCGCGTGGTTCGATCCGGTACGGACTGCTGCGACGGGACGTACGACAGGCCTCGTCACTGATGCGCGCTATCGCTTCGAGCGCGGTGTCGATCCGGCATCCGTCCGGCCGGGACTCGATCTCGCAACCGACATGATCCTCAAGTTCTGCGGCGGCGAAGTCTCGAAAGCCAAAGTCGCCGGCAAGGAGCCGATCGAAAATCGCGTCATCGCATTTGATTTCGCGCGCGTCGCCAAGCTGACCGGCGTCGAGATATCGAACGATGAGATTGCCAAGATCCTGAATGCGCTCGGATTCAAGATTGAAGGCAAGCCGAACGCGGCGAAGGTTGCCGTTCCGACATGGCGTCCGGATGTGCATGGCGCCGCCGATCTCGTCGAGGAAGTCGTCCGCATTGCCGGACTCGATCGCATTCCCGCGACGCCGCTGCCGCGTGCCGAAGGTGTCGCGCGTCCTGTTCTGACGGAAAAACAAAAGCGTGCGCGCCGCGCACGGCGTCTGCTCGCATCGCGTGGGTTTGTCGAAGCCGTGACCTGGAGCTTCATCCCGAAATCGGAAGCCGAATTGTTCGGTGGCGGTGCGCCCGAACTCGATCTGGCCAATCCGATCTCGGTGGAAATGTCATCGATGCGCCCGGGTCTTCTGCCCGGCTTGCTGACGGCCGTAACGCGCAATCGCAATCGCGGAGCTGCCGACGTGGCACTGTTCGAACTCGGTCAGGCCTATCGCGGCGAACGGCCGGAAGACCAATACCTGAGCGCCGTCGCCGTGCGTGCCGGAACCTCCGGGCTCAACGGCTCCGGTCGCCACTGGACTGGCACGGCGAACGCTGTCGGTGTCTTCGACGTCAAGGCCGACGTGGTCGCGGCGCTCGCGGCTCTGGGCGTTGACGCAAGCAAAGCTCAAATCACGCGCGACTGCCCGCCCTGGTATCACCCGGGCCGTTCGGGCACCTTGCGTCTTGGCCCGAAAACGGTGCTCGCTCACTTCGGCGAGATTCACCCGGCGACGCTCAAGGCGCTCGACGTCGAAGCGCCCGTCGCCGCATTCGAAATTTTCATCGACGCGCTGCCGCCCGAGAAGAAAAAGTCGCGCGCCAAGCCGCCGCTGGCCGGATCTGACCTGTTGCCTGTAAAAAGGGATCTGGCCTTCGTGGTGCCGAAAGACACCCTGGCCGGTGACGTCATCAAGGCCGCGACGAACGCCGATAAGGCGCTGATCCGGTCCGTCAACGTCTTCGACGTCTTCGAAGGCGGCAATCTCGCTGCCGAGGGCAAGAAGTCGATCGCGATTGAAGTCACGATCCAACCGGTTGCAGAGACACTCACGGATCAGGCCATCGATGCGGTTACGAAAAAAATAATAGCCGATGTTAAGAAGGTGACCGGCGGCGACCTTCGATCCTAACGCCACCGGCAAAAACAGCGCGTGAGGGACTATGACAATGGCGACACCCGTTTCCGACGCGACAACAAAATTGCACAAGATCGTCATCGTCGGCGGCGGTGCCGGTGGACTCGAACTCGCGACGCAACTTGGAAACAAGCTCGGCAAAAAGGGAAAAGCCGAGATCACGCTTGTCGACCGCTCGCGCACGCACATCTGGAAACCGTTGCTGCATGAAATCGCCGCCGGCAGCATGGATACGGGTCGTCACGAGCTCCCTTATCAGGCGCAGGGACACTGGCACGGCTTTCGCTATCGCTACGGTGAGATGGTCGGCCTCGACCGCGCCAACAAACGTGTTCATCTCGGCGCGACGTATGATGAGGACGGACGCGAGATTACGCCCGATCGCTGGTTTCCCTATGATACGCTCGTCATCGCGGTCGGTAGCGTCTCGAACGATTTCAGCAC
>DATLJG010000352.1:0-2312 GCA_035538995.1 Hyphomicrobium sp.
CAAGACCCAGAACACGCCGGCGCCGACAGCAAGCGTCGCCGCCCAGCCGAGGCCGAAGAAGCTGGTCGAAGTCGCGGCCAGAAACGCTCCGGCGACGAGCAACACGCCGATGGTCAGGAAGACGTCGTTGAAGCCGTTCAGAAACCGAAAGCGTTCTTCGTCGGCAATCGCGGGTTCGCCATCGGGGCCGAGGACCGGCGTGGACGTGCCGCGCATGGCGCGGAGCTTTTCGGCCTGGGCGGCGTCGATGACGCCGGCATCAACGGCGGCCTGCAGATCGTCAGTCGGCAATCCGTTCGCCATGCTCACAGCTTTCCTGCGTCGTTGCTCATCAACAGAGCGTCACGGGAGATGGTTCTCCGGTAGTCGAGGGCGCGAAATCCGGCCTTCTCATAGGCACGTATCGCGCGCGCATTTCGCGGATTGGGATCGGTTATCACCCGCGGCGCGCCCGCTTCGAACAGTTCGGCCACAAAGGTTCCGACAAAGGCGCTGCCGTGACCGCAATTGACGAGGCTGGGTTCGCCTATGAACTGATCGATGCCAAGCGTTCCCTCCGGCTGATCGCGGCAGGGATGGTTTTCTTCCGCGTGCGGGCTCCAGCTTTGGATAAACCCAAGAGGCGCGCCGTGGTGCGAGACGATGAAAAGTTGGACCGTTTCGTCGGCCATGTGATCGGCGATCGTCGTCAGAGCCTGCTCGGGATCGCCCCACCAGGTCCGAATGTGCGGCTCGGCGAGCCAGCGGCCAAGAAGCGGAAGATGGTCTTCCGCAACAGGTTCAAACGTGTAGGGCGCGATCGCCATCAGCTTGCGGTCTCGATCGTTTCGACCACGATGTTCGAATTCGTGTAGACGCAGATTTCGCCGGCAATGGCCATGGCTTTGCGGGCGATGGTCTCGGCGTCGAGCGGCTGGTCGAGCAGGGCGCGGGCGGCGGCGAGTGCGTAGTTGCCGCCCGAGCCGATGCCGGCAATGGCGTTTTCGGGTTCGAGGACGTCGCCGGTTCCGGTGAGCACCAGTGTCGTCGTCGCGTCGGCGACGATCATCATGGCTTCGAGACGGCGCAGATAGCGGTCGGTGCGCCAGTCCTTGGCGAGCTCGACGGCGGCGCGGGTCAATTGCCCCGGATACTGCTCGAGCTTGGCCTCAAGGCGCTCGAAAAGCGTGAAGGCATCGGCCGTGGCCCCGGCGAAACCGCCGATGACGTCGCCCTTGCCGAGCCGGCGGACCTTCTTGGCGTTCGATTTGATGATCGTCTGGCCGAGGCTGACCTGTCCGTCGCCGGCCACTACAACTTTGCCGCCCTTACGAACCGTCAGGATCGTCGTGGCGTGCCAACTCGAATTGGCGGTATTTGAGCTTTGCTGCGTCATATGTATCGGCTCAATTAAGATTTTGGCGTCAGGATGCAAGCGAAAGACGGCGTGCTGCGGCCAAGGGCTCCCGGGCGGGCCGTGGCCGTGCGGGCTCCGAGCTGATAAACGCTTGGGCGGCTTGCAAGCAAGCGAAGGCTCTATTGTTGGCCCTGGCGACTCCCTTCGGGAGCCGGCCGCCAGGGCAGGCAGGTACCCAGGGCCGAGTGGATGAACGGTTGACGTCGGCGGAGAATGATTCACGTGAAGCGGCAGGCAACGATCACGCGCAAGACCAAGGAGACCGACATCTCCGCGACCGTCAATCTCGACGGGACGGGCGCCTATGACATTTCGACCGGAATCGGCTTTCTCGACCATATGCTCGAGCAGCTGGCGCGGCACTCGCTGATCGACATCACGCTACGGGCGAAGGGCGATCTGCATATCGATTTTCACCACACGGCCGAGGATACGGGCATCGTCATCGGGCAGGCCATCGCCAAGGCGCTGGGCGACAAGGCCGGGATCGTGCGTTACGCCGACGTGCATCTGCCGATGGATGAAACGCTGACTCGCGTCGCCATCGACGTTTCCGGGCGGCCGTTCCTGATCTGGAAGGCCGACTTTACCCGCCCCAAAGTCGGGGAGATGGACACCGAGCTTTTCCGCGAATGGTTCCAAGCCTTTGCGCAGAACGCCGGTGTCACGTTGCACGTCGAGAACCTTTATGGTGAGAACAATCACCATATCGCAGAGACTTGCTATAAGGGGCTGGCGCGGGCGCTGCGAACGGCCATTACGGTCGATCCCCGGCAAGCGGGGCGCGTGCCGTCCACCAAGGGTTCGCTGTAAAGCGGTTCCCTCATTCAGCGTTTTGCGCGTCGAGGAGCTTTCTTTCCGTGGTGACCTATACCGTCCATGAACCTCCTGATCCGGGCTCCGATCGGGCCGATCG
>DATLJG010000353.1:0-3448 GCA_035538995.1 Hyphomicrobium sp.
TTGGCTGACGAGCACGAGCATGCCGACGGCAGCAGCACGATGCTCGGCTTCTGGCTCTATCTGATGAGCGACTGTCTCATCTTTGCGTGTCTCTTCGCTACCTATGGTGTGCTCGGCGGTAGCTTTGCTGCGGGCCCGTCACCCAAGGATCTTTTCGATCTGCCGCTGGTGGCGGTCAACACGTCAATGCTGCTGCTGTCATCCATCACTTACGGTTTCGCCGTCTTGGCGATGGACAAGGATCGCACCGGGCAAATGCAGGCTTGGTTGGCGGTGACAGCGCTTTTCGGCGCTGCCTTCATCGGCATCGAGCTATTCGAGTTCGCACATATGATTCACGAGGGCGCGACTCCGCAGCGTAGTGCGTTCTTGTCATCGTTCTTCACGCTGGTCGGCACGCACGGTTTGCACGTGACGGTCGGCTTGATCTGGCTCGGAACACTGATGGTTCAAGTCGCGCGGATTGGGCTGACGGCCGCCAATAAGCGCCGGCTGATGTGCCTCAGCATGTTCTGGCACTTCCTCGACGTCGTGTGGATCGGCGTCTTCACCTTCGTTTACCTGATGGGTGTCCTCAGATGAGCACCGAAGCACACGCTGATCACAGCAACTCTCACGCCGCCCATCATGGGCATCACGGCCATGGCGGCGAAGCTCACGCGACGTTCGGCGGATATATGATTGGGTTCGGCCTGTCGGTCGTGCTGACGGCGATCCCGTTCTGGCTGGTCATGTCGGGGGTTCTCGGGAGCAATCAGGCGACGGCGCTGGCGATCATCGCCTTTGCAGTCGTCCAGATTGTCGTGCACATGATCTTCTTCCTGCACATGAGCCCACGCTCCGAAGACGGCTGGACGATGATGGCGCTGATCTTTACGCTTGTGATGGTGTTGATTACCCTCGCGGGATCGTTGTGGGTGATGTACCACCTGAACACCAATATGATGCCGTCGCACGATATGAGTCAGCTTCCCTAGCCGGCGACGCCGGGATTGATCAAAACGCAAAGCAAACGCGATTTGGAAAAGAGCGAACGAGAGACGCCACTGCGGTTTCTCGTGTTCGTTCTTTTTTCCGTTCTAGGCATTGTCGTTTTGTCGGCGCTCGGCGTTTGGCAAGTCGAACGGCGAACGTGGAAACTGGCGCTCATCGATCGGGTCGATCAGCGTATCCATGCTGCGCCGGTCCCAGCTCCAGGGCCGGACGCATGGCCGGCAGTCAATCGCGATGATAACGAATATCGCAGGGTGGAGATCACCGGGCGATTTGCCAATGATCGAGAAACCCTCGTCGACGCCACGACCGAGCGCGGCATGGGCTTTTGGGTCATGACGCCGCTCATTACGCCCGATGGTTTCACGGTGCTGGTCAATCGCGGCTTTGTTCCGGTCGATCGCCGTGATTCCGCGACGCGCGCGGCAGGACAGATCGAAGGCGAGACAACAGTCTCCGGTCTCATGCGAATGACGGAACCAAAGGGTACGCTTCTGCGTGCTAATGATCCGGCCGCTGGGCGGTGGTATTCGCGCGATGTCGCGGCAATAGCCAAAGCACGCGATCTTAACAGGGTTGCGCCGTATTTTATCGATGCGGATGCGACGGCCAATCCCGGCGGATTACCGGTCGGGGGACTTACGGTCGTTTCGTTCTACAACCACCACTTGCTGTACGCTTTGACGTGGTTCGCGCTGGCCCTCATGCTCGCGGTAGCGCTCGGTCGCGTCGTGCGAGACCGATATCTCAGGAAATAAGCCCTAGGCCGAGTGGCCGACTTCAAACTTGCTGGGGGTGCTTGGCGAGTAAAACGGTCTTTGCTACCCTCGCGCGCGAACACATTTCGGCGGGCCTTGATCTGCGACATAACCCTTACAACGCGGGCGTCATGAAACATTATCGAGTGGCGCTTGGCGCAGCTTTGGCGCTCACGCTCCTGCTGTTGCCGGTTCAGCGTCCAAGGGCGGATGATTTGGCTGTCGATACGGCCCTTGTCGTGTCGGTCGACGTTTCGAACTCGGTCGATGAGGTACGCTATAAGCTGCAGATGGAGGGCATCGCCAAAGCACTCGAAGATCCCGGCGTTGTCGAAGCCATCACTGGCGGCTCGGGTCGCGGGATTCTGTTTTCGATGGTCACGTGGGCCGATACGCCCGCCTTCGTCATTCCCTGGCTTCGCATTACGAACAAGGCCGACGCAGCAGCCGTGGCGCAACGGATTCGCAAGCTGCCGCATCAAGGCGGCGATTTCACCTGCATGACTCGCATGCTGCGGTCTGCAAACGATAAGATCATCCCGCAGATACCGGGGAAGGCGTCGCGCATCGTCATCGATGTCTCTGGAGACGGTCCGGACAATTGCAACGCTGAAGAGCCGATCGACAAGGTGCGAGACGAACTCGTCAACAATGGTGTGACGATCAACGGCCTTCCGATTTTATCCGATACGCCAAGCTCCAATGCGCTGCTGCCGCAAGCCCAATCGAATGGCCCGCCGCCGCTCGAGCAATGGTATCGTCAGCATGTGATGGCGGGGCCCGGAAGTTTCGTGCTTCCGGCGCAAGGCTATGGCGACTTCGAACGGGCGATCAGGCAGAAATTCGTTATCGAGATGAGCGGCATCGCGCCGGCGAAACGTTCCGTCGTCGCGCTCGATGGAAAAGCGCGCTAAATTATTAAGCTAATCTTTTGTGCGGTGGGCTTCGCAGGACACCGGGCTAGATGTCGTGCTCATTTCCCGGAGCGCAGCGCCAGCGTGTGACTTTCCAACCGGGATGCTCTTCACACCATTGCGCGAAGTAGGGCGGTGCGTCGGCCGCGCAGCGCGTTGGATCGACGCCTTCGCTGAGCGGAATCTTATAGTCCCGGCAAACCGCGGGCTGATTGGCGAGGCAGGCGGAGAGGACAATTGCAAGCATTACCGGTCGATCCCTTGCAGTCACATCACCGCTAAAATGCCATCGCAACCCCATTCGAAGTCAAGATGGCACATGAGACGATCTCGCGGCTGGCAGCATAACGCTCGAATTGCCGGTTTGAGTTCCACCTCAAGCGGGCAGCAGGATTTCGCCGCGGCCGAGAGCGGCCATGTCGCCGCCGATCTTTTGCACGAACAATGGCATAGGCTTCGGTGCGAGGTCGCCGAGCACGCCCTTGAAATAGCGTGACATTACCCTCACGATCACGAGATCGTGCTTTCCGCAGTCGACGAATGTCGGCAACAGGCTTTCGACGCTTGGCCCCATCAACGTGCCGCGACGCATCATCAGACCGGGACGCGGCCCAATGCCGCCCTCCGCCCAGATCGTGCCGCCGATCATCCGCGTGCCGGCGCCTTCGCCGGTTTTGCCTTTGACGATGATGGTGCCTCGGCGCATTTTTTCGCCTGCGCGTGCGCCAATGTTGCCGCTGACGATGGCGATGCCGCCCAGCATGCCGAAACGGTCGCCGGGGA
>DATLJG010000354.1:0-6798 GCA_035538995.1 Hyphomicrobium sp.
AAGCCGGCGATCTCGCGTGTCGCTCAGTTATCGAACGAAGAACGCGCACGCCTTATAGGACAATACAGAGAGGCTCTGCTCGATGCGATCCATCTGAACTCCGACGTCGTGGACACGCGGTTGAGCTTGCCGCAATCACGCGATGCGATCCTGGAAGCTTGGAAGGCGCTCAACGAGCATCGCAAGAAGAATGAAAATCTCGGATTCATGCTGCGCGACTTTCAGAATGAACAAGACCGCATTCTTAGCGAGGTTTACTCTCGGCTGCGCAGCGAAATCGGCGGCGATGATCGCAAGCAGTCTCTGCTCGACGGTGTCGATGGGCGCGTTCGCAACGATCTCACGCTTTATATGCTGTTTCCGGAAACCGGACTCATCAGCTATCTGATTGAAGAGCTTGAGGCTGCCGCGCAACCGGACGACGGGCTCGTTCACGGCGAGCAGTTGCTGAAGGACCAGCTCAAGTACGTCCAAGAAGCGCTTGGACGATTGGATCTCGACAATCCCCACTCGTGGGATGAAATCCGTCAGCGGCTGGCGACGCATTCCGGCCGGGACATTCCGAATTTCCGATCGCCTCCCCGAGGCCACGACCTTCCAGAGGACGACGACGCTTAAGGAGATGGCGCGCCGCCCGGTCATCGAGCCGCGCGCCAGTTTCACTAACCCGGGAACGCAACGACTTTCTGCCGCTGCATGCCGAGGCCGTCGATCTTGAGCTCCATCACATCGCCCGGCTTCAGAAACTCCTTCGGATTTCTGGCCGTGCCGACGCCGGGCGGCGTTCCGGTAGTGACGATGTCGCCCGGTTCGAGAATCATAAATTCGGTGATGTAGGCCAACAAATCCGGGATTTTGAAAATCATTGTGGCGGTCGAGCCGGTCTGCTTGCGTACACCGTTGACGTCGAGCGACATCGCGAGATTGTCAGGGTCGGTCAGTTCATCCGGGGTCACCAGCCAAGGACCAATCGGACCGAAAGTTTCCGCCGATTTGCCCTTCACCCACTGGCCAGCACGCTTGCTTTGGAAACGGCGTTCGGACACGTCGTTACAAATGCAATATCCGGCGATGTATTGCGCCCAGTCCTTGGCCTCGACGTAACGTGCGCGCGCGCCGATCACGAAGGCGATTTCGCACTCCCAATCCAGGTGCCTGGAATTTCGCGGCTGGATGACATCGTCGTAGGGTCCGCAGATCGATGTTGAGGCCTTGTTGAAGAGAATAGGCTCGGCGGGAATTTCCTGACCTGTCTCCTTGGCGTGATCGGCATAGTTCAGTCCGATGGCGACAAAGTTGTGCGTGCCGGCGACGGGCGGACCAAGGCGTGCATCCGCCGGCGCCTTCGGCAGCGACGCCGGATCGAGCGCCGCGAGCTTGGCGAGTGCGGCGGGGGCCAAGTTGGGGCCGGAGAGATCCGGAATATGCTGCGAAAGATCGCGAACATTGTCTTCCGCGTCCAGGATGCCTGGCTTTTCGGCGCCTGGCGCGCCAAACCGAACGAGCTTCATTTTTTGAAATGTACTTTCTGATGCTTTCCCTAGCGAGATCGACCCACGGACATGTCTCGGGCCGATACTTCGGCGTCAGTTTCTTAGACGATGCTCGAAAATGCAACAATCGTTACGGCTTACGTCCTCAAGGCATCTCGGGGAGATTTGGGCCGCAATAATCTCGAATAAGGCTCCGCAATTTCACTCAGATCGCAAACAATCGATCCTTACGGAAAAGTATATCGGCCGCAAGAAAGCAGCGAAGTTTGCACGTCTATCTAGCGCGACCTGGGACTGATGACCCAAGGAAACGAAGGAGAGACACAAATGATTTCCAAGATCGTGCGCGGCGCAGTTCTCAGCGGCGTTCTGTTCGCCGTTACGGCCCCGATGGTTGCTTACGCTGCCGACGCTCCGAAGACGAAAGCAGCCTGCAAGAAGGCCAAGGACATGAAGTGGGACAAGACCACGAAGTCCTGCGTGAAGAAATAGGCGCGGAAGACGTAACGTTCGCCGAGGCGGCGGGTCAAACCCGCCGCTTTTTTATTTTCTGCTTTCGGTAACCTCGTCTGTCAATTTGGACGCGAACGCCTGGCCGCCCTATATATTGCCGAGCGCGCCCATGCGGAGCGTGCTCAGCGTTGGAAAGGAGCGGATCATGGCGACAGGATCGAACATGCCTTCCGATATCCACGGCCTGACGAAGACGTTGCCGCTTTCAAGGCGTGGCTTCATGAGCGCATCGGCCGCGGCAGCTGCGGGATATACACTGGCGGCAGGGCCGGTGCGGGCAGATTCCATCACGACGGATACGACTGGGCTCGATGCAGGAAGCGCCAGCGTCAAGGTCGATGGCGGTCAAATGCCGATCTACTTCGCCCGCCCGGCGAACACGTCGAAACCGCCAATCGTTCTTGTCGCGATGGAAATCTTCGGCCTGCACACATACATCAAGGACGTCACCCGCAGGCTTGGTAAGCTCGGAGCGTTGGCAGTCGCACCCGACTATTATTTTCGTCAGGGCAATCTCTCGGATATCAATACGATCCCCAAGTTGATGCCTCTCGTCAACGCCAAGCCGGATGCCGAGCTTCTCAGCGATCTCGACGCCACCGTACAGTGGGCGGAGAGCCAAGGCGGCGATGCAAACCGGATCGGAATTATCGGTTTTTGCCGGGGCGGGCGCACGGTTTGGGAGTATTGCGCGGCGCGCGACAACATGAAAGCCGGCGTATCGTTTTACGGCACACTCGTCGATCCCGATAAACAGAAAGCCATATGGCCCAAGAGTCCGCTCGAGCTTGCGTCCCAGATGAAAGCACCGGTGCTCGGACTTTATGGCGCGGACGATCAGGGCATTCCTCCGTCGCAAGTCGAACAGATGAAAGCGGCGCTCGCCGCGGCTGGCAAGCAGGCTGAATTCAAGATTTATCCAGGAGTCGGGCATGGGTTTCATGCCGATTATCGACCAAGCTACAATAAAGAGGCCGCCGAGGATGCCTGGCAGCAGATGATCGCTTGGTTTCGAAAATGGAACGTGCTCAGCTAAGTGTGCCGCGATCGAACGAGAATGGAGCGCCCATAATGAACTCTGCCGATCTGATCGAACTCGATAAGCGCATCGCCGTCATCCGCGACAACATTCGCGAGCTCGTCGAGCAGGCCGCCGCCTTTTCAGGTGCGGCAAATGAAGATCTGACAGCCGAGCGGATTGCGCAGCAAGAAGCACAACTGGCGGCGCTTCTGAAGGAGCGCGACGCGCTCACAGGTTGAGCGTAATCGGCTATTCGAGTTGTTTTCGGAAGCCGGTTCGTCGGCAAACGTCTCCACGCACGCCTAAAGCCTGAATCTTGCCACGGATCGCAACAACATTCGCGGTCAGCGGGACGTGTACATGTCAGGTAGAGTGCGTACCAATCAATGGCCAATCAAAATCTCGCGTCGCCCGCCGCGCTGACGATCCCGCGCAAAGCGTACATCGAAGGCACGATCGAATTTCCAGGCCCATTAATCATCGAGGGTACCGTTCTTGGCGGCGTCCGCTGCGCATCGCTCGTCATCTCTGAGCGTGGCATCGTCGACGGCTCGGTCATTGCCGACTCCGTTACAGTGCTTGGCGAAGTTTCCGGCGAGATTTTCGCGAACAATTTGACTTTGAAAAGTGCGTCGTCCGTTGCGGCCGACATCTTCCACAAACATCTGTCGCTCGAGGATGGCTGCTATTTCGAGGGCAAGTCACGTCGCCACGCCGACCCCTTGCAACTCGCGACGTAGAGTGTTCGCCAAGAGATGTGGTGCGGACGGAGGGACTCGAACCCTCACGACGTTACCGTCTCAGGATTTTAAGTCCTGTGTGTCTACCGGTTCCACCACGTCCGCGCGTCGCCCTTATGCCGGGTCGGGGCCGTGAGCGCAACACGGCGCAAGCGCGTTTCCCCGCGCTTGGCAGGTTGTGTCAACAATGGCGGCATGCGCTTGCTACGTACTTCAGATGCGGTTCGGATCGGGCGTCGGCGTGGACGGCGACTGCCGGTCCATGCTGAAGACGCTGTGCGCTTTCTTCATCAATGCCAGGAGTTCGTCGGGCTTGTCGGCGTTGAGGGAATGGGGATATTGCGGATCGGTCCCGACCAGCTTGTCGGATACGTTGCCGTCGGAATCGATGAATAGCGTTCGCGGGACATAGGTGCCGTCGGGCGAAAACGCACCATTGATGTCGCGTTCGGCGTCCGCATCGACGAGGATCATCACGAAATCGCGGGACGCCGTGACGACAGCCGGATCCTTGAAGACGTTGCGGAACCGCTTGCACACCGAACACCAGGTCGCATGGAATACCATGATGACCGGCCGTCCAGTCTGTGACGCTTCATAAATTCCGGAGCGAACATCGCGCCAATTGATCTCGCCGCCGTTCCAGTCAGCGGCGTGGTTGGGCGTTCGAGCCGCAGCCGCAAGTGGCAGCGTCAGCAAAAGGCAAATCGCGCAGATGATCGGGCGAAGCATGGTTACGATCTCCGGTTTCGCGTCCGGCTTTTCCCGCGTCCGGATGGCGAGGGCGTGGCTAAGCTAACTGACGCAGATTAACGTGCCGTCGCCTTTGCCGACAGTGTCAATTCATTCCGTTACCGGCGTCCTTGAAAGCCTTCTGGTAAGCCTGAAGGTGGATATAGGCGATGTTCAGCAATGGCGTCGCGACGGCGTGCTCGCGGCCACGGCTGATCAGATCTCCCACGATATGGTCGGCCTCGATCCTGGCGCCCCGCTCGATATCGCGCCGCATCGATGCCGATATGTTCGATTTGGGGTCCGTCAACGTCGTGCGTGCGCCTGATTCCGCGGCCGGTCTCGGCGGGTAGCTGCTGGCCTTAGCGACGGCGCAACATTCATCAAGCATCCCGGAAATGAATTGCGTGCCGTTGGCGCGGACGATTTCGCCGATCGAGGCACGCATGAGGCACGTCGATCCGGCGAGCGTTGCCAGAAGTATCCATTTCTCCCACATCGCGCCGATAACGTTATCCGAATAGCGCGCATCAAAGCCGCCACGTGCAAGCTCGCTATGGAGACGTTTTGCGCCCTCCTCTTGCTCAGCTGCTCTGGGGCCGAGCGTCAGTGATGCGAAGGGGCTGAGATGGCGTATCCGGCCGTCCGGCTCGAGAACGACGCTGATGTGGCATGTGCCGCCAAGCACACGCGATTTTCCGAACGCGGCGTCGAGATCGTCGAGATGATGCATGCCGTTGAGCAGAGGCAGAACAAACGTCTTTTCGCCGACAGCCGGACGGACCGTGTCGATTGCATCGGCTAGGCCGTAGGCTTTGGGACTGAGTATGACGGCATCGAAAGGCCCTGCAATCTCGTCTTGCGTGATTGCCTTGACGGGCGTCGCGACATCGCCGTCACGGCTTTCGATTTTGAGACCGTCACGAGAGAGTTGTTCGCGTCGCTTGGCTCTCACGAGAAACGTCACGTCCGCGCCGGCCTTCGCCAGCAGACCGCCGAAGTATCCACCGGTCGCACCGGCACCGAGGATCAAAAGTCGCATCGGTAATCATCTCGCATTGAACCCACGTCTCAGGGGTTCCTAGTCCTATCGATTGTTCGGCGCCAGTTTCATTTGGCCGCGCTTGAGAGCCGTTCTGCGACGTAATCGCATCGACCGCGCGTGTGTCTTTCCATTCCGTCATGGTTTTCACGCGATCTCGCGCATGTCCTCACGAGCCGGGTCCGTTTGCGCACGCTGAAGTGTTTGGCGATCGCAGCCGGCTCTTCCTACCTAACAAGAAGAGGGGGTGAGCAATTTCTAAAGAACATGGAGTTTGAAATGATCCGCACATTCGTTGTTGGCACACTCGCCAGTCTCGCTTTCGCTGCTCCGGCGATGGCGGCCACCACATCTAGCTCGGCGAAGGAGGCTGGACTCGATCGCGTATTGAATAGTGCTGCGATGAGTCAGCAGATACGAGCACAGCTTATGGGCAATGGATTTACCCACGTCTCGACGATGGCACGTGGCCCATTAGGCCGCTGGCAAGGGACGGCGATCAAGGACGGAAAATTCGTGGCGGTTTCAGTCCTGTTCCCGCCCGCACCACAGTCTCAGCCCGCAATCGACTAATTTGAGTCCAGACTTTCCCCAAACGCGACGGTTCTACGCTCCCAACATCCCGCCGTCGCAACCCGGCGCCCCTTCGAACATCGACGGGGCGCCAAATTTTTAGGCCTTCTTTTCAGGCGCGACGACGCGAATGGAAAGCTCGCGCAGCTGTTTCGGCGCGACGTCGCTCGGCGCGCCCATCAGCAGGTCTGCGGCTTGTTGGTTCATCGGGAAGAGCGCGACCTCTCGGACCGTCTTGCCGCCGGTCAGCAGCATGACGATACGCTCGATGCCGGCCGCCATGCCGCCATGCGGCGGGGCGCCGTACTGGAAGGCGCGGAACAATCCGCCGAAGCGCTGTTCCACGACATCCGGCCCGAGGCCCGCGATTCCGAACGCCTTGATCATCACGTCGGGCTTGTGATTACGAATGCCGCCGGAGGCAATCTCATAGCCGTTGCAGACAATATCGTACTGGTAGGCCTTGAGCTTCAAACGCTGCTCGTCGGTCGTCGCGGCATCCAGCGCCTCGCCGCCGCCTTGCGGCATCGAGAATGGATTGTGCGAGAAGTCGACCCGCTTTTCGTCCTCGTTCCACTCGTAGAAGGGGAAATCGACGATCCAAGCGAGTGCGAACTGGTCTTCCTTGACGAGCTTCAGCTCCTGGCCCGCGCGGTCGCGCGCGAGACCAGCGAACTTGTAGAA
>DATLJG010000355.1:0-2610 GCA_035538995.1 Hyphomicrobium sp.
GGCGTTGGGTCGTGCTGCTTCTATCGCTCATGCAGAAGGGCTTCCTTCGAGGCAAACGGCCGGAACACACCACCCTCTAGCAAACTTGCAGACCCTCTTAGGGGTCCATCTTCAGAGGTGGTAAGCGGCGCCTACCCAATAGCGCAGCGGCCGTAGCGGCGCGAGCGAACGATGGTCGCAAAATCGCATTGCGTTTCCGCCGCCCCTATAAGTCATTGATTCACAAAGTGTATTTTTCGCACCAAGCGACCGCCGTTTACTCGGCGGCGTCAGTTTCCGCCATTGCCGGGCCGGCAAAACGCCGCGCGATGTAGTCCTCGACGATGGCTTTGAAGTCGGCGGCGATGTTCGGGCCGCGCAGCGTCATGGCTTTCTTACCGTCGATAAAGACGGGCGCGGCGGGAGATTCCCCAGTACCGGGTAGCGAGATTCCGACGTCGGCGTGCTTGCTCTCGCCGGGTCCATTCACGATGCAGCCCATGACTGCGAAGTTCAACGTCTCGACGCCGGGATAGCGCGTTTTCCAGTCCGGCATGCGGTCACGGATCATGTCTTGGATGTCGCGTGCGAGTTCCTGGAAGACGGTCGATGTCGTGCGGCCGCAGCCGGGGCAAGCGGCAACGACGGGGACAAACGATCTCAGGCCCATCGTCTGCAGCAATTCCTGGGCGGTCCGCACTTCCTGAGCGCGATCGCCGCCGGGTTCGGGCGTCAGCGAAAAGCGGATCGTGTCACCGATACCGTTTTGCAGCAGAATTCCGATGGCGGCGGACGAGGCAACAATGCCCTTCGAGCCCATGCCGGCTTCGGTCAACCCGAGATGCAGCGCATAGCGACTGCGCGCCGCGAGCATATGATAGACGGCGATCAAATCCTGAACGGATGAGACCTTTCCCGAAACGATGATGCGGTCGGCGTCCATGCCCATTTCTTCGGCGCGTTCGGCGGAAAGCAGCGCCGATTGCACCATCGCCTCGTGCATCACGGCGCGGGCGGGCAGCGGACTCTGCGCCTTGGCGTTCTCGTCCATCAGATGCGTCAGCAGTTCGCTATCGAGCGAACCCCAGTTGACGCCGATGCGCACCGGCTTGCCGTGACGCAGCGCCGTTTCGATGATGGCGCCGAACTGGCGATCGCGCTTGTCCTTGAAGCCGACGTTGCCGGGGTTGATACGGTATTTGTCGAGCGCCTCAGCGCAGTCCGGGTTCTCACCGAGCAGCTTGTGGCCGATGTAATGGAAGTCACCGATCAGCGGCACCGTGACGCCGCGTTTTCGTAACTGGTCGCGAATGTGCGGAACGGCCTTGGCGGCTTCGTCGCGATCGACCGTGATGCGGACGAGTTCCGATCCGGCGCGCGCCAGATCGGCGACCTGCTTGACCGTCGAAGCGATGTCAGCCGTGTCGGTGTTGGTCATCGACTGGACGACGACGGGCGCTCCGCCGCCGACGGTCACGCCACCCACATTGACCGCGACTGTTTTATGACGCGGTTTCATCGCGATGCTGTCGCCAACCGACATCGGAAAACCTTTCAATGCCCCACGGCGACGTTCTAGCCTTGTCTGCGGCTTCCCGCCAGAAGCGATATGGCCGCGACAGTGCACATCGCAATGACGATGCTGGGACCGCCCGGTAAGTCACTGGAAAGCGACAGCCAAAGCCCGGCAGCCGTGCTGGCGACAGCGATGACGGCCGCGAGCAGGGCCATGCGCTCAGGGGTGCCCGACAGCGGCCGGGCGGCAACGGCGGGCACGACCAAAAAGGCCATGACGAGCAAAACACCGACAATTTTCATGGCGACGGCGATGACGATCGCCAGCAGCAGATCGAACGCGGCGCGCGGCCAGCGGGGATCGATGCCCTCGGCCGTGGCCAGATCCTCGTGCAGAGATAAGCGAATGAGCGGCTTCCAGAGAATAAAGACCGCGGCCAGCACCACCGCGCCCCCCGCGTAAATCCAGATCAGGTCGGTGCGCGTGACCGCAAAGACGTCGCCGAACAGATAGCTCATCAGATCGATGCCAGGGCCCTTTGCGAGGGAGATCGCGATGATGCCGAGCGCCAGCGTCGCGTGATGGGTCAGGCCGAGCGCTGAATCGAGCGGGACTTGGCGCTGACGACCCAGCAGGGTCAACACACCCGCGGCGGCGATCGCGGTGACGATGACGCCGAGCGTCAAATCGATGTGCAAGGCAAGGCCCAGCGCGACGCCGAGCAAACCGGCCTGCGCCAGGGTTTCGCCGACGTAGGACATGCGGCGCCACACGACGATGCAGCCAAGCGGCGCCGCGATCAAAGCGAGACCGACGGCTGCCAGAAATGCACGCCAGATGAATGGCTCAGGCCAGGAGAACACTCAGGAGCCTCGCCCTTGAGCATCGGATTGGCCGAGCGGCTGGGTTTCGCCGGTCAGATCGTGCGCGTGATCGTGGTGGTGCCGGTAAACGCTGAGCGCAGCAGCACCCTTCGGACCGAAAATGCGGGCGTACTCGGCGTGCTGCGAGACGTGCTCCGGCTCGCCGGAGCAGCAGACGTGGCCATTGAGACAGATCACGCGGTCGCTCCTCGCCATCACGACGTGCAGGTCATGCGACACGAGCAGGATGCC
>DATLJG010000356.1:0-6507 GCA_035538995.1 Hyphomicrobium sp.
CGCCGGCTTCGTTCGCGACGTGCGAAAGGCCGCGAAACGCGCAGCCAGCCTGTAGAAAATCCTTCGCGATGAAGAGCGGCAGAGACACCCCGATCCCCTGCGAACCGGGGTGCTCCACTTGCGCCACAGCGTTGGGGGGCAGTCGCACTGAGGGAGGTGCGAGCTGTGGCTTAGGGGTTACTGAGCAAAACGGCCTCGGGTTTCCGCATGCGTCAAAAAACAACGCTCAGGCCAATGAACGCGCAAGCGCCCCCTTTCGGCCGGAACCCCGGCCGCGGCCCATCCGTTTACACATGTCGATGGGTCGAAACGGACGGAAGATAAAATGAAGCATCTTATTCCGGCTGCAGCGCTTTTCTGCGCTGCCGTACAGCTTTCCTCGTCTCCGGTGGCGGCGACGGAAGTATCGGTCGACGTTCATTCGGTCACCGCGAGCGGCGTCGGCGACAAAATCGGGACGGTCGAAATCTCGGACAAGTCGGGCGGCGGCCTGGAATTCAAAGTTGACGTTACCGGCATTCCCGCGGGCGAGCACGGCTTCCACCTGCATGCTAACGGCGATTGCGCCCCGGGCGAAAAAGAAGGCAAAGCTCAAGCCGCGCTTTCGGCCGGAGCGCACTACGATCCCGCCTCAGCGAAAAGCCATAAAGGTCCGATGGGCCAGGGTCACAAAGGCGATCTGCCGTTTTTGACCGCCACGGATAAGGGCGTCAACGTCGTCGTCACCGCACCAAATTTGAAGATGGCCGATGTCTTGGGTCGCGCTTTGGTCATTCACGAAGGCGGCGACAATTACACGGATCACCCCGAGAACGGCGGCGGTAAAGGACGCATCGCCTGCGGCGTCGTTCCGAAAAGCTAATCCTTCGAGGTTGAAATGCGCACGTTGTTTTTATTGCCGGTCGCGGCACTCGCCTGCGTGATGCTAACGGAGGCATCACAAGGCGCTGAGCCTGAGGCTCCGCAAGCAGCACCCGAAGCGGCTCAGCCCCCGGCATCTCCCAACGCGACGTCACCGAATGACAAATCGACGGACAAACCACTCGGCAAGAAACTCGACGAAACGGAAGGCGTAATAAAACCGCCGAAGGGTGTCGATCCGGAAATGCACATCAAGCCGCCGGCGAGCACCGGCGATAAAATGCCGGTCATCGTACCCCCCGGCGAACCGGGAGGCGATCAGAGCGTCCAGCCAAAATAATTCGGCATGCTTAGCCGGCGGAGCTACTGCTTGGTCGTCTCAATCGTCGAAGTCTGGATCTGCGCGGGCTGCTGTGCCTTCGGCTCGCCTGCGACTTGCAGACTGTCGTGAGACTGACGCCGCACGCGCACCAAAAAGTCTTGCAAGCTCGGGCCCCAGATATCCCAGCCACGTCGATCATCCGCAAGCGTATGGCCTTCGTAGCTGTAGGGCGGAAAGATGTGTTCCTCGACGCTGCCGCCCGCCGCACCCCATACCCGCGCCAGATCTTCCGCCAGCTTCGGACCGAAGTAGCTGTCGTTCTGAGCGTAGAACCAGATCGTCGGCTCGCGTGCCTGACTGGCATACCGGCGCGCCGCCGAAAGCAGCTCTTTCTTTCCGCAAATCGCGCCGGGCTGACCATAAGCATGACCGCCCCGCCCGCCGGAAAAATTCACGATTGCCATCACCTGCGGAAGATTTCGCGCCGAAAGCGCCAGCGACGCCCATCCTCCTGTTGAAACGCCGACGACGACGGCGCCGTTCGGTTCAACGAACGATTGCTCGGTCATGTACCGCACCGCCGACGCGATATCGGTGGCGGCAACGTTGCCCGATGCATAATGATCCGGGTGCGCACAGGTTCCGATCGATTCTTTCAGCGGCCCGCCCGTTGCACCATGACCGCGCCGCTGCGGCAGCACCACGACATAGCCGCGTTCGACGAACCAGCGTGACATCCAATAATAGACGGGCATCGACACGGCTTCGCGTGTCGCCTCGTCCGTCCCGTGATTGATGACGACGAGCGGCCGCTTCGGATCGTGCCCGGAGGGCGCCGCATCGGGTCGAAACACCGTGGCGCGCATCGGAACCTTGGGATCGCCGCTCGGCAGAATCCAAAGCTGCTCGCGCATGCGTGCGCCTTCCGGTCCGAACGCGCCGAATTGCCGTTCCGTCGCCGCCGAATTCGCCGGCAGCATTGTACTGCAGCAAATCAACAATCCCGCAAACAGCAACGCATAGCCCGCTGCCGAGCCGGGCAAGAAGCCCCGTGCAAATTTCATCAATGAGTATCCCCGTCGGCATCCCGTATGCCGGCAATATGCGGCGGTATTGGAACGACTGCTCGTAACGAGGTCAAGCGGCAATCGCTGCGGCCCATTTCGCGCATCTGAACGTGGCAAAATCGACATCAGAGCAGCGTGGTGAAATGGCCCGGCTGATCATCAGTCAGCCCAGAATTCTCGGGCGAATCCGGGGATCGCGTGCCTCGGAAAAAAAGAGATTGTCGCACCATCTCACCCCGCCTCGAACTGCTGTTGTGCGAACGTTCCAATTTCGACCTTTGCCACGGACCCGCCCAATTTGACCGCCCCGGCGATGCCGTCGCTGGCGGCGGACATGCTCCCGAAAGGCAGCCGGGCACCAATGACGGCGCTCTGATATTCCGCACACGTCGTTGCGTCATGGCGTCCAGGTCACCCGCTTTAATCGTCGGGACAGGAACGAATTTCGGGCGACGATGTTGTTGCCTTTAGTCGCGTGGGAAAGATCTCAAAGGACCTCTATGAAAATTGCACAGATTGGCCCATTGATCGAAAGCGTGCCGCCGAAATTTTACGGCGGAACCGAGCGCATCGCCTCCTATCTGACTGAGGAACTGGTCGCGCAGGGCCACGACGTCACGCTTTTCGCGAGCGGAGATTCAACGACTTCGGCAAATCTTGTTCCATGTTGCCGGCAGGCGCTTCGTCTCAACCCGGACGTTCGCGATCCGATCCCGTACTACATGATCATGCTCGACCGCGTCCGGCGCATGGCTCACACCTTTGACGTTCTGCATTTTCACATCGATCAATTTCATTTTCCGATCTTCCGCGGCGCTGCGCGAAACACGATAACCACGCTGCATGGACGGCAGGATTTGCCTGATCTGCAACAGCTCTATCATGCGTTTCCGGATATGGGCCTCGTCTCGATTTCGAATGCCCAGCGCGCCCCGATACCCTATGCAAATTTTGCGGGCACGGTTTATCACGGGCTTCCGGAAGATCTGCACCGGCCGACATTCTCGTCGCGCGGCGGATACTTCGCCTTTCTCGGACGTATTTCTCCAGAAAAGCGTCTCGATCGCGCCATCGAAATTGCACGCGCAGTCGGCTTCCCGTTAAAAATCGCGGCGAAAGTCGACGCCGTGGACGTTGATTATTTCGAGAATACGATCAAGCCGTTGCTTGGCGGCAGCGATATCGAGTTTGTCGGAGAAATCGCCGACGCCGACAAATCCCAGTTCCTTGGCGAAGCGGCCGCGCTTCTTTTTCCGATCCATTGGCCGGAGCCATTCGGATTGGTCATGATCGAAGCTATGGCATGCGGAACGCCCGTGCTTGCTTTCCGGCATGGCTCGGTCGAGGAGGTCATCGATGAAGGCGTTACCGGCTTCATCGTCGATGATATCGAAAGCGCGGTTGCTGCTGTCCCGCACCTTTTGAACCTCGACCGTCGTCGCGTTCGCGAGCAGTTCGAGGAGCGCTTTACCGCCGAGCGGATGGCAAAGTCGTACGTATCGCTCTATAGTCGGGCCAGCGCACCGCTCGGACGCCTGAAGGTCAACACCGAGAACGTCATCGAACATTCGGTTCGAGCCGCCGTCAACTGACGGACGCCGGCATCATCCGGAGGGAATACGCGGCGATCGCACCGGGCGCCGCGACTTGGGGAGAGTTCCATCATGACAGGCGCGCCGGGCCGCGACACGACAGAGCACGATCGGGAAGAGCCCGAGTTCCTCATCGCAACATCGAATGGGTCCGGACGTGCTCATGAAACATTGAAGCACGACGACGCTTTCGCGGTCATCGATGCGCATGGAGACATCGGCGCTCTCGGCGACCGCGGCAACGGTTTCTTCTATAAAGACACGCGCTATCTTTCACGCCTTGAGCTGCTCGTTGCCCGCAATGCGCCCCTGCTCCTCGGATCGACGCTTGACAGCACCGACCTGCAGCTCGTCTCCGATCTGACCAATCCCGACATCTTCGCGAACGGTACGCTGTGGCTGCACAAAGATGCCATTCACATCTACCGCACGAGCTACGTTCGCGACGGCGCCATGCGCCAGCGCATACTGATCACCAACCACAGCAGCCAGGAACTCAACCTTTCCGTCTCTGTCGTGTTCGACTGTGATTTTGCGGACATCTTCGAGGTGCGCGGCGTCCGGCGCAGCAGGCGCGGAACAGTGACACGGCGCGTCCAGCCATCGCAATCCGTCGTCTACGCCTACGAAGGCCTTGATAAAGTCATAAGACGAACGACGGTCCATCTCGAACCGAAACCAGCCTCGCTGACGGAAACCGCCGCCCTCTATCACTTTAACTTGCCCCCGAAACAATCCGCGAAAATTTTCGTCAACGCCGCGGCCGAGGGCGGCCAACCGGCACCTGCCTGTTCTTACGTCAAGGGATTGCGCGACGCGCATCGGAGCCTGCGGCGCACCGAACTCGAAACGACGAGCGTGTCGGTATCGAACCCGGATTTCGACAGCGTCATCCGGCGCGCCGTCTCTGATCTGCGTCTCCTGACGACCAATACCGACGATGGCCCCTATCCCTATGCCGGAACGCCCTGGTACTCGACGACGTTCGGTCGCGACGCGCTGATAACCGCACTGCAGGTTTTGTGGCTCGATCCATCGATCGCCCGTGGCGTGCTCCGGCGGCTCGCGCGCTTCCAGGCCGAAAGTCACGACGCCGATGCCGATGCGCAGCCGGGGAAAATCCTGCACGAGATGCGCGGCGGCGAAATGGCTGCGCTGCGCGAAATTCCCTTCGCCCGATATTACGGCAGCGTCGACTCGACGCCGCTCTTCATCCTCGTCGCTGGCGCGTACCTGGACGCAACAGCCGACAAGGATTTCCTGATCGAAATTTGGCCATCCGTTCTGCGCGCTCTTGATTGGATCGACAGTTCGGGGGATCCGGACGGAGACGGCTTCGTCGAATACGCGCGGGAAACGGAAAGCGGCCTTTCCAATCAAGGCTGGAAAGACAGCCACGACGCAATCTTCCACCGTGACGGCAACCTGGCCGAAGGGCCCATCGCGCTCGCTGAGGTGCAAGCCTACGTCTACGCCGCGAAGATTGCCGCCAGCCGAATGGCCGCCGATCTCGGCGACCACGAGCGCGCCAGCGTGCTCCAGCAACAAGCCGAGACTCTCCGCACCAGATTCGAGGATCGCTTCTGGTCCGACGACATCGGCTGTTATGCGCTGGCGCTGGACGGCCGGAAGCGCCCCGTCGAAACGCGATCGAGCAACGCGGCGCATCTTCTGATGACCGGAATTGCCTCGCCCGCGCGCGCCGCACGCATTGCCGAACAAATGCTGACGCCGAGCTTCTTTTCAGGATGGGGTGTACGCACGATTGCCACATCGGAAGCGCGCTACAATCCGATGGCCTATCACAACGGTTCGATATGGCCGCACGACAACGCGATGATCACCGCTGGTTTTGCACGATACGGCTTTCGCGATCATATCCAGCCGATTTTCGATGGCCTGCTCGAGGCGGCCCTGGAAATGGATCAACGGCGTCTGCCGGAGCTGTTTTGCGGATTTCGTCGCCGGCCTGGCCGCGCGCCGATCCTCTATCCGGTCGCGTGCGCCCCCCAAGCCTGGGCAAGTGGCGCCATGCTGCACATCCTGAGTGCGTTGCTCGGACTGAAGATCGATGCCGCGTCGCGCACGATTATTCTCAGCTCACCGCGCCTACCCGAGAGCGTCGGCACGGTCTCGGTTCGCGACTTGCGCGTCGGCGGAGGATCGGCCGATTTTGTTCTGCGCAACAATGGCGGCACCGTAATTGCCGATGTGACGAACTCCCGAGGCGGCGCCAAGGTCATCATGGCGTGACCGGCGGCAAACGCCGGGATTGCACCGCCACGGCTCGGAGCTAGGCGGCCGCCGTTCGCGGATGCGCCCGCGTGTCGAAGAACAATGCCTGGCTGATGATGGCCATGACCGTTTCGCGTTGAAACGGCTTCGAGATGAGAAACGTCGGCTCCGGCCGCTCGCCCGTCAGGACCTTCTCCGGGTAGGCCGTAATGAAGATCACCGGCATATCGCTCTCCGCCACGATTTCCCGAACCGCGTCGAGACCGCTGCTGCCGTCCGCCAACTTGACGTCCGCGAGGATGAGGCCGGGCTTCTGCCGTTTGACGGCAGCCAACGCCTCGGTCTTGGTCGTGGCGACATCCTGAACGGAATGCCCGAGGCTTGTGACGATCGTCTCCAGATCCATCGCGATGAGAAGCTCGTCCTCGAT
>DATLJG010000357.1:0-2489 GCA_035538995.1 Hyphomicrobium sp.
CGCCTCGATTATTGGGCGAAACTCCGCGCCGAACGGAACCGCCGATCCTAGAGTTAGCAAGGATGGTCACCATGGCTGGACCTCAAGCACACGCACCCACGCCGACGCTGCACACCGTCGCGATTTCAGACCTGCGCCCGACGCAGATGACCGTCGGCATGCGCGAGGTCGATCTAAAGCGCAAGTCATGGCGCGACCTGGGTGACAAGAAGAGCGCCGGATTCCTCGGCCGTCACATGATCCCGGTGGTCCGCGGACCGAAAGATAGATTGTACGTCGTCGATCATCATCATCTGGCGCGGGCGCTTCACGATGAAGGTGTCGATGAGGTACTGACATCGACGCTCGCCGACCTGCACACGCTTGAGAAAGACGAATTCTGGACCTTTCTCGATAATCGCGGCTGGATGCATCCCTTTGATACGGACGGCACCCGCCAGCCGAGGACGCGGCTGCCGAAAACCGTCGCGGACCTCGAAGACGATCCATATCGAAGCCTTGCTGGGGAGCTGCGCTTTGCCGGCGGTTACGCCAAAGATGCAACTCCATTCAGTGAATTCCTTTGGGCCGATGCGCTGCGCCGCCGCGTCGATGCGAAGGCCGCCAAGAACGATCCGGACACGGCGCTGGAGCAGGCGCTGGCATTCGCTAAAAGCGCCGACGCCGCCTATTTGCCGGGCTGGTGCGGACCGCATAAGCGATCGTAACGGCCGAAATCGTCGCTGTCCGGCTTCCTTAGGGTGTATTGGACCGCTATAGCTGCGAGTCAGTGGCCAGCCGAGTGACCGCGGCATCCTCGGACGGTACGCGACGTTCTCCGTGCTCTTCCTGTATGCGAATGATCGCGGTGGTCTCGGCGCTGCTTTTGGTCACGTTTCGGCGACGGCTTCTATCGGCCGGATCGCCCATGTTTTTTGGATTTAGGATTTCTCGTTGGATGCTGGCGTGACAGAAAAAGGCAAGGTCGAAGCGTTGCGCGTTTCGGACGGCGAGGCCGATATGCGCCTCGACCGCTGGTTTCGGGTGCACTTTCCCGAAGTCGGGTACACGTACCTTCAGAAGCTGCTGCGTTCGGGGCAGGTGCGGGTCGACTCCAAACGGGCGCAAGCGAACGATCGATTGCGCGCTGGGGCCGAGATCCGCGTGCCGGCAATCATCCGCGAGCCGAAGAAGACGACGCCGACGGGGCGGCCCGCGATGGGCGTTTCCAAGGGCGACCGCGATGCCATCGAAAAGATGATCCTCTTCGAGGATGAGCACGTTCTCGTCCTCAACAAGCCTTTCGGTTTGGCGGTGCAGGGCGGCACCGGCACGAAGAAGCACATCGACGGCATGCTCGAAGGCATGGCGGACCGTTTCGGCGGCGAGCGCCCGCGTCTCGTGCATCGGCTCGACCGCGATACGACCGGCGTGCTGCTGGTCGCCAAGACGCGCGAGGCCGCGGCGAAGCTCGGCAAAACATTCCAGACACGTTCGGCGGCAAAAACCTATTGGGCGCTGGTCAAGGGCGTACCGAAACCGCCGCAAGGCAAGGTGGAAGCGGCGCTGGTCAAGGCTTCGGGGCCGGATGGCGACCGCGTGCGCAAAGCGAGACCGGGCGAGCAGGACGTCGCGATGCACGCCACGACGCATTATTCCGTCATCGATCGGGCCGCGCACAAGACGGCGTGGGTCTCGTTGAAGCCGGTGACGGGACGCCAGCATCAGCTTCGCGCCCACATGCATCTCATCGGCCATCCGATCGTCGGCGACAACAAGTACGAAGGCGACGTTCACATGCCGGCGGAAAACATCGAGAAGAAGCTGCACCTGCATGCCCGTCGGCTTGTCATTCCGCATCCCAAGGGCGGCAAGACGATCGACGTGACGGCGCCATTGCCGGTGCACATGCGCACGACATGGGAGCTTCTGGGTTTCGATATCGACAAGTTCGACTGAGCGGAGAGACGTGAGGCGCCCACCAAGGGCGGGCAACGCGAACGGGGGAAACAAGAATGGCAGACGTCATCACGTCTACGATCAGCTTCGCCTTACACAATTTCTTCCTGACCTCGTTGGTCATCGGTTTCGTATTTGCACTTGTCGCGATTGCCCGGGCGAACCGGCCACTCACGCCGACGGTCGTCGTCGAAAAGCTGCTCTCATGGCATGTGTTCTGGGCCATCGGGATCAGCTATCTCTATAATTTCGTCATGCACGCCTTCTTCGGGCAGATGGTAGCCGAGTTTATCGGCTGGGCCGACAGCCCATTCCAGTTCGAGGTGGCGACCGCGAGCCTCGGCTTCTCCGTTGTCGGCTTTCTCGCCGCGTTTCGCAGTTTCGATCTCCGCCTTGCCGCGATTGTCGGCCCGAGCCTGTTCTCGCTCGGTGCGGCGGCCGGTCATCTCTACCAGATGGTAACCACGCACAATTTCGCGCCAGGCAATGCCGGAGTCGTCTTCTACATGGATATCATCACGCCGCTCGTCGGCTTTTTGCTGCTGTGGCTG
>DATLJG010000358.1:0-6556 GCA_035538995.1 Hyphomicrobium sp.
GCCGCATTGGTGAAGGACGAGCGCAACCTCGATCGCTTCGATCAAGTCTTCGGGCACGTCTTCAAAGGCCTCGAACTGACTGCGGAGGCGATCACCGCTGAGATCCCCGAAGAATGGCTCCGCCGCATCTCGACGCTGCACTTGAGCGATGAAGACAAAAAGCGCATCGCCGAACTCGGCGGCTGGGACAAGATCATGGAGGAGCTGAAGAAGCGCCTCGCCGAACAGAAGGAGCGCCACCAGGGCGGCAACAAATGGATCGGCACTGGCGGCACGTCGCCCTTCGGCGCCTATGGCTACAATCCCGCCGGCATTCGCATCGGCCAGCATGAGAGCCGTCATCGCCGCGCGATCAAGGTCTGGGACAAGCGCGAATTCAAAGACCTCGACGGGACGGCTGAAATCGGAACCCGCACTATTAAGGTCGCGCTCCGCCGGTTACGGCAATTCGCACGTACCGGAGCCGCCTCCGAACTCGATCTCGATGGCACCGTCCGTGGTACGGCGGAGAAAGGCTATCTCGATGTCCGCATGCGGCCCGAGCGTCACAACGCGGTAAAACTTCTAATGTTCTTCGACATCGGCGGATCGATGGACGATCACATCAAGGAAGTCGAAGACCTGTTCTCCGCCGCGCGTTCGGAATTCAAGCACCTCGAATACTATTACTTTCACAACTGCCTGTATGAAGGCGTCTGGAAGGACAACGCACGGCGCTACTCCAACAAGACCGACACCTGGCAAGTCCTGAATACCTATCCCGCCGACTACAAGGTTATCTTCATCGGTGACGCCTCGATGAGTCCCTATGAGATCACCGTGCCCGGTGGATCAGTCGAGCATATGAACGAAGAACCGGGCGCTCTGTGGCTGAACCGCGTCACCGATATCTACAAGCACGCGGTTTGGCTCAATCCGGTCGATCAACGACATTGGGACTGGACCCCTTCCATCGGCATGATCCGCAGCCTGATGGGCGGACGCATGTACCCTCTGACGCTGGACGGCCTCGACGCAGCGATGCGCGCCTTGATGCGGTGATGCCGCAATGCATGCTCATTACGAGCTATTGCGGTGCAAACATTGCTCACAATAGCGCCGCCGCAGTTGACCGGTCGCCCCGCCTGCGCCATGTGATTGTTTAAGTCTTGGGGGGACGGGGAAAATCCGATGCGCAAGGCGCGATTTGCTATCGTGGCGATGACGGCGGCAAGCCTCGGCGGCTGCGGCGCCAGCCTGCCGAAACTGACGACGGGCTCGCTCTTCGGCGGCAAGGCCGATGCAGCCAACGCTGTCGACAGAAACAACGATCCCGCGACGCGCACGATGGATGTCGCCGCGACGTCGGCCCGCGCCATCAAGTGCGGCTATAACTTCGACCCGACGAAACTGAAGAATGACTTCCTGGCTTCGCAGACGGCCGCCGATCCGGCCAACGCCTCAAAAATCACCCAGATCTACGACGCCTCGTTCAACACGGTGTCGAAGGCGATCACTGACAAGCCCGATTACTGCACGGCCGACAAGACGGCCAAAATCAAAACCGCATTGAACAGGCATCTTGCGGGCGATTATACCCCCTCGCCGCCCGAGCCGGTTGAGGATGACAGTCTCTTCGGCGGCATGGGCAAAGGCTCTCCGGATGGTCACGGTGCCGACATGAAGGCCGTCTTCGAATAGGCGGGCGCTAAATCGATCCTTCGCCAATTAGCGACCTGTTTTGAACCGCACCCGAGCCGAAGCCTGTGCAGCAGATTCTTTGGGCCGAAATTATCGTCAAGGGCATCCTCGGTGCCATGTTGCTCATCGGACCGCAGGCGGCGAGCGCGGTGTTCGGGATGCAGCGCCCTGCGACGGGATTTTGGCCGCGTCTCCTAGGCGGCGTCGTCTTCGGTATTGCGGCCGGCGTGTGGATCGGGCTGAAGTTCCCAAACGCCCAAGGCTCGATCGGACCGGCTGGCCTCATCCCCATCAATCTGTTGGCGGCGGCCGCATTGATCGCGCCACTCATTCTCGGCACCGCCGCTCCCTCGCGGCGTGGAAAGCTAGTGATCGCGGCCTGTGCGTTTCTGTTGCTTGCTCTGGCGTTTCTCGAAATCGCACACGTATAAACCAACGATCCACGATTGAGTGCGTAACGCTCGCCTAACGATTGCGGTCTAGAACCAAAGAGCCCAACGCGCCAATCCCGTCGCGCGGGACTGTTCGCGAAATAACGCCATGCAAGCCGCCGCCCGCTCGTTGACCTCGCTCGGCATTTCCACTTCCGACGAACACGACGCTTTAGATTCCAAACGCGGTTCTCTCGCCGCGAATTTGGAATTGAGCCTCATCACCGACCGGCTGGCGTTCGACACACTCGAAGACGATTGGAATGCCCTCTTCGACCGCGCCGGCAAGCCGGTCCATGTCTTCCAGTCATTCAATTTCTGCTGGCACTGGGCGAACCACTACCTTCAGCAGCAAACTTCAAAAGCGGGCGCCAGGCTCTCGATCGTAACGGGGCGGCGTAACGGTCGGCTGATCATGGTTTGGCCGCTGGTCTCCGAACGCGCACACGGCATCACCCAGACATTCTGGATGGGCGAACCCGCCAGCCAGTACGGCGATGCGCTGATCGATACCGTCGCCGACGCCGCCGACGTTCTCGCCGCCGGTTTCAAATTCTTGCGTCAGGAAATTGCCTCCGATGTTCTGCGGCTGCGGCGCGTGCGCGACGACGCGAACGTTGCGCACCTGCTACCGGAAATCGGCGCGCAAATTGCCGATCGGCAAATCGCTCCGTACATGGACCTGTCGAGCGCCGAGGATTTCGCGTCGTTCGAAGAGCGCTTTTCCAGCAAATCGCGGCGCAACCGCCGTCGTCTCGCACGCCGTCTCGAAGAAAAAGGTCCGCTCGAATTCGTTCGCCTTCACGGTGGCCGCGAGGCCGGCGAGTTGGCCGCCCGCGCTATCGCCGTCAAATCGGAATGGCTCAAGGATCGCGGCTTTCTGTCGAACGCCCTAAACGATCCGCGTACTCCCCATCTCTTTTCAGATCTGGCAGCGGGCACGGAAAAACCCGTCCCTTGCATTGTATCGGTCCTGAAAACGAACGGCGAAACGGCCGCCTACGAAATCTCCTTCACCTGCAAAGGCCGCCTTGTTGTGCACGTCATGGCCTTCGCTCTCGAATACGAGAAAGCGGGCGTCGGCGTCCTTCTGCTGGAGCAGAATTTGAAGAAGGGATACGACGAGGGACTATCGACCTACGACATGATGGCCCCGGGCGATCCCTATAAGCTCGACTGGTGCGACCAGTCGGAGCCCGTCACCGACTGGACTGTTCCGGTGAGCGCCAAGGGACATCTCTATGCCCGCGTCTATCTCGGGTTTCTGCGTGGCCGTCTCAAGTCGGCCTTGAAGTCTGTCCCGCAGCCCGTTCGCCGGATGCTGAGCAAAGGCTACCACGCCGGGCCGACGGAAAGCTAAATACCAACCGCCATCGTTATTTGACGCCCAGCTTCTTCTGCAGGCTCGACGATGACGTTGTGTATTGGAACAGCACCTTCTTGTCGGGATAGACAATCCGATGCGCCGCCTGCGCCATCAGCGCCGCTTCGTGGAATCCCGAAAGAATGAGCTTCAGCTTGCCGGGATACCAGTTGATATCGCCGATCGCAAAAATCCCCTTTTCGCTACTCTCGAAGCGTTCGGTATCGACATTGATGAGGTTCTCATGAAGGTTGAGGCCCCAATCCGCGACCGGCCCAAGTTTCATGGTCAGACCGAAGAACGGTAGCATCGCGGTGCACGGCAGACGCTCGTTGCCGTTGCTCGTTTTGATCTCCACCGCCGACAGCTCGCCGTTAGCTCCTTCGAGTGCGACGACCTGGCCAATAAGAAGCCGGATGCTCGCCTCCTCGACCAGCTTGCGCATCTTCTCGACGGAATGGGGAGCAGCACGAAAGTCGTCGCGCCGATGCACCAGCGTCAGGCTCTTCGCCACCGGCGCCAGATTGAGCGTCCAGTCAAGTGCGCTATCGCCTCCGCCGACGATCACGACATCCTTGCCGCGCATCTGCTCGATTTTACGGACCGAATAGAAAACCGATGTGCCTTCGTAGTTCTCGATGCCGGGAAGCGGCGGCCGCTTCGGCGTGAACGATCCGCCGCCCGCCGCGACGACGACCACTTTCGCGAGAAAGTCGGTGCCGGCGTCCGTCGTCAAACGAAAGCGCCCGTCGGGCTGGCGGCTCAAGGCATCGATGCGCTCGCTGAAATGAAACTGCGGATTGAATGGCTTGATCTGCTCCATCAGCCGGTCCGTCAGTTCCTGCCCGGTTACAATTGGAAGCGCCGGCACGTCATAGATGGGCTTCTCCGGATAAAGCTCGGCACACTGACCGCCAGCACGATCGAGAATATCGACGACATGCGCCTTGATATCGAGCAGGCCAAGCTCGAACACGGCGAACAGACCGCACGGACCCGCGCCGATAACGATGGCGTCCGTTTCGATGGTTTCACTTGTCAGGGGCGCCTCAGGCACCAGCGTCGTCGAAGTCATTCTATGGCCCGATCGGTATTGCTGTCAGAATTGCTTGGCCGGTACGCGCACGATCAGACCGTCGAGCGCATCGCTGACCTTGATCTGACACGAAAGACGGCTCTCCTCCCGCACGTCGAACGCGAAGTCGAGCATATCCTCTTCCATCTCCGCAGGCTTGCCGACCTTCTCGCGCCAGCCTTCATCGACGTAGACGTGGCACGTCGCGCAGGCACATGCACCACCGCATTCGGCTTCGATGCCGGGTACGTCGTTCAGCTTCGCAGCCTCCATGACGGTCAGGCCGTTTTCAACATCCACCGTCTGGCTCTCGCCGTCAGGCTGGATGAAGGTAATTTTCGTCATCGTTAAATGCGCGTCCTATCGCTATTTCGCAAAGCCGAAGGCGAGCTTAGCTTCTCGGCGGTTTGGGAGATTACGGATAGCGGGCACACTTAGAGGCACACCGCAGGCATTTCAAGCCGGACCGCAGTCACGGGCATGAGACAAACGTGGCGTGCTGCCCTTCTCCACGACCGGGGAGTTGGCATTACGCGATCCCGTAGATCTTCTTCAGAAAATGCCGTGCGTCGCCCGCGGCCTCCTCAAGGCGAGAAATGGCCTCAGTACGAGCCTCGCAGCCTGAGCCGTAGCCCAGATACTCGGCCTCCTGGGCAAGATCCCCTAGACGGAAGGCCCCGACAGCGCGGCATGACCCTTTCAAGGTGTGCGCGGCAATCTTCCAATCCTGCTGGCTTGCCGCCTCGCGCAGCGCCGTCATTGTCACGGCAAGCTGCCCCAGAAAGAGAGAGAGTATTTCTTTTTCAAGAGCTTGGTCGCCGAAAGTATAGCGGTGCAAATGATTGAGATCGACCGCTCCGGAAGCCGTTGCAGCGGGTTCCTTCGAGGGAAGATCATCAGCCGGACGTCGCACTGCTCGCATGCTGCACTCGGAAAGTTGTGTATGAAGGCGCAGTCGCTGTGGCGCACATGTTGGCAGCCAGCGCCAGACTGTCGCAAATGCGGAATAACTCTGGGTAAATCTGCAAACGCCATTTCGATTGATTTGCCAAAGGCGTACTTAATGGGGACTGTTTTTGCGCAATCGGGGGTTGCTCACTCGGCGCCAAGTTGCGGCCGCAATCCTGCCTCAATGCCCGGTGTTGGACAGCTAAGTGTCTAAGATGCATAGACGTTTCTTATGGTTATGAATGTGTTTCCATATTGCGGACGGTTAAAAGTCCTATAGGGTGCGAAGGAGTACCGGCGGATCTGTGCGCACAGGTCTGAAGTTGGGGTTGCCGGCATGAGTGGGGGGCGTTGCGCAATGTCGCAAGATCAAATTGCGAAGCTAATGGCTATTGCCGGACGGACGCCGGAACCGGCGACGCCCGTTGAACCGACGCTTGACTCTCCCTCGCCAGACCAACCGAGCCTTTCCGCCACCCTGCCTCCGCCATTGCTCGGCATAGAGGCTATCGAACCTATTAAAGCCGAGAAAGCGGCGCCGTCGCCAGTCGATGAGCCTCCTTCCCGCCGCGTCGCTCGCCGGCGTCCCGCTGGACCGGTGCGCGGCAAGATCGCCGCCAACGACGACGTCCCGAGCATCGGCGGCCTCATCTACGCACTTGAACAAAAACCATCGAGCAAGGTTTTTCGCCTCGCCACGATCGGCAGCATTGTCTGGGCGATCGGCGGACTGGCGGTCGGCGCCCTAACCCTGGCACCGCAATGGCAAGCAGGATCATCGTTCGCGTCGCTCCTGCTGCAACCGGCGACCTTCTACACAGCGACCGCGATCATCGCCCCGATCGGCATTATCTGGCTGCTCGCTTTGCTCAGCTGGCATGTGGCGTCGCTCGCACTGAAATCCTCGACCATGAGCGAGGTCGCAATCCGCCTCGCCGAGCCAGACCGCACGGCGGAGCAATCGATCGCCAGCCTCGGTCAGGCGGTTCGTCGCCAGGTCTCGTTCATGAACGACGCCGTCTCGCGCGCGCTCGGGCGCGCAGGCGAACTCGAAGCGCT
>DATLJG010000359.1:0-8447 GCA_035538995.1 Hyphomicrobium sp.
GTCGCGTCGCTGGCGCTGTTCCCGCTCGCCGCGAGGAACGTCTACGCGGTTTCGCTCGTCATATTTATGATCGGGTTCGGTGGCGGGCTCGGCACGGCGCTGCAGATGCGGCTGATGGAGGTCGCCGAAGATGCTCAGACGCTGGCGGCGGCGCTCAATCACAGCGCCTTCAATACCGCGAACGCCATCGGCCCGTGGCTTGCTGGACTAGCGATCGCACATGGCTATGGTTGGACCTCGACAGGTTGGGTCGGCGCCGTGCTTGCGGTGGGCGGCTTCCTGTTCTGGTTGATCGCGGTGCTGGACGAGCGGCAACACCGGTGGACGCCGCCGGCCCTTGCAGCGCCTCAAGTCTGAAATTGAAGGAGTGTGACAATGAGCTGGCTCACCCACAACGATCCGGTCCCTGGGGATGCGAAGTCGTGTGACGCCATCGAGGATGTCATCGTTCCACGGGCCCGCGATCTTGGCGGCTTCGAGGTGCGCCGCGCGTTGCCGTCAGCGAAACGGCAGATGGTCGGCCCGTTCATCTTCTTCGACCAGATGGGACCGGCGCAGTTTCTCTCAGGACAGGGGATCGACGTTCGTCCGCATCCCCACATCGGGCTCGCCACCGTCACCTATTTGTTCGACGGCGAGATAACGCATCGCGACAGCCTCGGATCGGCGCTGTCGATCCGGCCCGGCGAAGTCAACTTGATGACGGCGGGGAAGGGGATCGTGCATTCCGAGCGTACGGGAGCGGAGCCGCGCGCCAACGGCCAGAACCTGTTCGGCATTCAATCGTGGATGGCGTTGCCGAAGTCGCATGAGGAAAGCGCGCCGGCGTTCGCGCATTTCGATACGTCCGAGCTGCCGCGTTTCGATGGCGAAGGCAAGCGCGTGCGGCTCATCATGGGATCGCTTTATGGCGCGAGATCCCCGGCGCCCTATCCGCAGCCGTGCTTCTATGCGGAAGCGGTGCTGGCGCCCGGCGCGGTGCTGCCGCTCGATCCCGATTATGACGAGCGCGCGATCTACATCGCGTCAGGCCGCGTCGATATTGCGGGACAAACATTCGAGCCCGGACAACTTCTCGTGTTCAAGCCGGGTGACAGGATTTCCATTCTAGCGGAAACGAACGCGCGGTTGATGCTGCTCGGCGGCGAGCCGATGGATGGCCCGCGTTTCATCTGGTGGAACTTCGTGTCGAGTTCGAAGGAACGCATCGCGGCGGCAAAGAACGATTGGCGCGAAGGGCGTTTCGATATCGTGCCGGGCGACGAAAGCGAATTCATTCCGTTGCCGGAAGATCGCTGATCGCGACATTGCTCCTGCAACCTCTGGAACATTTGCGCGCGTCGCTCGTATGCGGTTCCCATGTTCAGCGCGCGTTCAACTAAAAACCCCGAAAGTGCACGGCGGCGGTCACAAATGGAGCATGCAAGCTCCGCTACGCTAGCGACGGATGAAACGCATGACGCGCGTTTCACGTTACTCAGGTTCGTTACCTGACTCGTGCCGAGATGCTCCCCCGCGTTTGGCATGTGACACGGCAAATATGCTCAGGCGGCGCAGTTGCCTGAGCTTGGACGATATAATCAGTCACCAGATTAGGAGACTTCAATGCGTAATCTTCTTTTGGCAGTGGCGTTCGCGCTTGGTCTCGGCTTTGCCGCAACCAGCGCTGGAGCCGCAACCGTTGGCGGCAACACGGCCAGCGCGATCGGGACACTTGCGAAGAGCAGCACGCCGCTCGTCGAAAAGACCTACTATCGTGGCCGCCACTGGCGTCATCGTCATTGGCGCCATCGCGGTTACTATCGTGGTTGGGGCTATGCTCGGCCTTACCGCGGTTATGGCTGGGGTCATCGCCATTACCGTCACCGCTATTGGCGTCACCATCATCGCCGCTACTGGCGCTAAGACGTTTTCAGCCGCATAGGCGAAAACAACATGCAAAGGTCGGGGTCAGCCCCGGCCTTTGTAGCTTGAGACACCTTGGTCCGGCAGCCACACATCCTTCGGCAACGTTCCCGTCTGCCAGAAGACATCGATCGGAATGCCGCCGCGCGGATACCAGTATCCGCCGATGCGCAGATAGTGCGGCTCGATCAGCTCTGCGATCCGCTTGCCGATCGCGACGGTGCAATCCTCATGGAACGCGCCGTGATTGCGAAACGAAGCGAGGAAGAGTTTCAGCGATTTGCTCTCGACGAGCCATTTCTTCGGAACGTAGTCGATGACGAGATGCGCGAAGTCCGGCTGCCCCGTCACCGGACAGAGCGACGTAAACTCCGGTGCCGTGAAGCGCGCCGCGTAGTGCGTGTCGGCGTGCGGATTGGCGACGCGCTCCAGCACCGCGTCGTCCGGAGACTGCGGCAGTCCAACTTGCTGGCCAAGCTGTCTGACGTCGGGCTGCTTGCTCTTGCGTGTCATCGCGCTTACTCGGCCGCCAGGCGGCTCTGCGATGACGGTCCGCGATACACGCAGCCTTCGCCGCAACTGTCGCGATGCACCTCGACCTGATAGAGGCCGGGCACGCGGTTCGACAGCCGGTTCCAGATCCACATCGCGATGCGTTCGAGCGTCGGCGCGCTCAATCCTTCGATCTCGTTCAGCAGGCGATGATCGAGCGCCTCTTCGGTGTCGCGAAGCGCGGAAGCCAATTCCTCGAAATGAAAAATGTAACCGGTGTCCGCTCCGGGCTCGCCTTCGATGACGATGCGCGCACGGAACGAATGTCCATGGACGCGCGCGTTCGGCGTTCCTGGCGCCGCCGTCGGCAGGAAGTGCGCAGCTTCGAACCTGAATTCCTTGTAAATCCGCATGCGGGCTGAATACGGGATTTCCGCTTTTTGCGCCACCCCGGCGGGAGCTTCGCCTTCGCGGCAAGCTGGCGCGGCGGCCAGCGCCCGTTAAGGTATACCGAGGATTTTGTGGGTCTGGACGGAGAGCCGCCATGCCGGGTTCGCCTTGCAGTAGGCGATCGCGGCCCGCGTATTGGCGTCCCGGTCGGGACCGTCCATCGGCTGCAAAAAACGATGCTCGAACGGCAGGGCTGCGAACTGCGCCGGATCGAAGCCGTCCTGTGGGTAGACAAGTTTCAGTTCGTGGCCGCCGGTCTGCTTGAGGTCGCTGCCGGCTTTGGGCGAAACGCAGATCCAGTCGATGGTGCCGAGCACCGGCAACGTGCCGTTCGTCTCGATGGCGATCGTGAAGCCCTTGGCGTGCAAGGCGTCGACCAAGTCTTGATCGACCTGCAGCATCGGTTCGCCGCCGGTCAGCACGACCAGCATCTTTTCGGTTCGCTCGTGACAGGCCGTCGCACAGGTGTTTGCCAGCGCTTCGGCCGTTTGAAAGCGGCCGCCGCCTTCGCCGTCGGTGCCGACGAAATCCGTATCGCAGAACTGGCACACGGCCTTAGCGCGATCGGCTTCGCGTCCGGTCCACAGATTGCACCCGGCGAAACGGCAGAACACGGCCGGCGTCCCGGCGTTCGCGCCTTCGCCCTGCAGCGTGTAGAAGATTTCCTTGACCGAATACATGCGCCGATACCTACGGTGCCGCGTCGGCAAGTCAAGTTAAGGAGGGGCGCTGACCGCATGACAGAGAGCCGCTATATGCCGGATCAAGCCGGGCTCATCGACATCGAAACCCTTGTTTCGATGAGCGGTATGGACGTCTTGCAGAAAATCCTGCGCGGCGAACTGCCCGCGTTGCCGATCGGCAAGACGCTTGGATTTACCGTCACCGAAGTCGCCGACGGGCGCGCCGTCGTCATGTCGGAGCCCGGCGTCGAGCACTACAACATCATCCGCACGGTGCATGCGGGCTATACGGCGACGCTGCTCGATACGTGCATGGCCTGCGCCGTGCTGACGACGCTGCCGCAAGGCACGGGGTTCACGATGATGGAATTCAAGATTTCACTGCTGCGGCCGATGACCAAGGACACGGGCCCCGTCCGGGCCGAAGGAACATTGCTGAGCCGTGGCCGCCGTGGCGCCACTGCCGAAGGACGCCTCACCGATGCCAACGGCAAGCTGCTCGCCCATGCGACGACGACGTGCCTGATCTTTCCGTTCGAAACTGCGGCAGGCTAGGCCAGCGCCGCGCGGATCGCTTCGAGTTCGGCCTTGGGATCGGTGAAATCGTCAAAGCTCCGGTGCGCTTTCGCGTACCAATAGCGGCTGTTGCCGCTATCGCCTTCGATCTTATGCAGGCAGGCATGAAGCCAGCAGAAAAGCGGATCGGTTTCGTCGCGCTGAGCGACGGCATGCGCGCCGTCCCAGTCTCCAGCAAGCGCCAGATCGACCGCCCGTTTCAGGTCTTCCGCGCTTGCCATTCGTTCCATCCCTTGGCGCGCAGTTCGCAAGCCGGGCACGTGCCGCATCCGTAGCCCCACGGATGACGGTGCGATCTGTCGCCGAGATAGCAGGTGTGCGTATCTTCGACGACAATGCCGACGAGAGGATCGCCGCCGAGTTTCGACGCCATCTCCCACGTTGCGGCCTTGTCGATGAACATCAGCGGCGTTTCGATTGTAAGCTGCGTATCGAGGCCGAGCGACAGACTTTGCGCCAGCGACTGGATCGTCGCGCTACGGCAATCGGGATAACCGGAAAAATCCGTCTCGCACATGCCGCCGACGAGCGTCGCGATCCCCCGGCGATAGGCGAGGGCGGCGGCATACGTCAGGAACAGCAGGTTGCGCCCGGGCACGAACGTCGACGGCAGACCCGTCGCGGCGAAGGTGATTTCGGTTTCCCGCGTCAGCGCCGTTTCGCTGATGCTGGCGAGCGCCGGCAGATCGAGAACCGTGTCGGGACCGAGCTCACCGCGCGTGCTGGCGAGCGCCGCCAGCTTGGAACGAATGATCGGCCGCTGCTCCAGTTCGACGGCGTGGCGCTGCCCGTAGGTAAATCCGACGGTCTCGACACGGTCGTAATGATCCAGCGCCCAGGCGAGGCAGACGGTCGAATCCTGGCCGCCGGAGAAAAGGACGAGTGCGGATGTGGTCACGAGCTAAAAGCTTCTCCCGTCCACGGCGCGCGGTTTGACGTCGGCCAGATCGATATCGTCGAGAGTCCGGATATTGACCGCAACCATTCCACCGCCGCCGGGTTTCTCGCCTTTTGCAAAAGAGGCGGTGCCGCAAGTCGAGCAGAAAAGGTGATGGATGACGTTTTTATTAAACTGGTAGTCCGTCAGGGACTCTTGCCCCGAGAGCAGGCGAAACTTCGCCTCCGGCACGAACGTTAACAGGGTGCCGCGCTTCTGGCAGATCGAGCAATTGCAGGAAACAACCTCGGCGAGATCCGATTCGACTTCGTAACGGACATGGCCGCAATGGCACCCCCCGGTTCGCGTTTTAGATTCAGCCATGCCTTGGTTCCTCTTGTCAGTGAACTAGCCGTTTGGGTAGGAGGGCATTGCCCGGCAGGACTTTGCTTGATCTCCCAATACGTTTACAACCCGGGCGCAAAGCTCCCATAGCCGCAATACGGCAACAAGCTCAAACAAGAATTAGGTACGCTCATGACCGGAATCGTCGACATCATCGGCCGCGAAATTCTCGATAGCCGCGGCAATCCGACGGTCGAGGTCGATATTTATCTCGAAGACGGCGCTGAAGGCCGGGCGGCGGTGCCCTCCGGCGCCTCGACCGGCGCGCACGAAGCCAACGAGCTTCGCGACGAGGACAAGGGGCGCTATCTCGGCAAGGGCGTGCTGAAAGCGGTCGATGCCGTCAACGGCGAAATCTTCGATGCCATTTCCGGCATGGATGCCGAGGACCAGCGCGGCATCGACGCGGCGCTCATCAAACTGGACGGGACGCCGAACAAAAGCCGCCTCGGCGCCAATGCCATTCTCGGTGTTTCGCTCGCCGTCGCCAAGGCCGCCGCGAAATCGAACAACCTTCCGCTCTATCGCTACATCGGCGGCGTCAACGCCCACGTTCTGCCGGTGCCGATGATGAACATCATCAATGGCGGCGCGCATGCCGACAATCCGATCGACATCCAGGAATTCATGATCATGCCGGTCGCCGCCGAAACGTGCGCCGACGCGATCCGTATCGGCGCCGAAATTTTTCACACGCTGAAAAAGGGTCTGAAGGATGCCGGTCACAGCACGTCCGTCGGCGACGAGGGCGGCTTCGCGCCGAACCTGAAAAGCGCCGAGGACGCTCTGTCGTTCATCGTGAAGTCGATCGAGAAGGCAGGCTATAAGCCGGGCGAGGATGTCGTGCTGGCGCTCGACTGCGCCGCGACCGAATACTTCAAGAAGGGCAAGTACGAACTGGCGGGCGAGGGCAAGAGCCTCGATAGCGAAGGCAACGTCAAATATCTCGAAGGGCTCGTCAGCCGTTTCCCGATCGTATCGATCGAAGACGGCATGTCCGAAGACGACTGGAGCGGTTGGAAACTTCTGACCGAAAGACTCGGCAATAGGTGCCAGCTCGTCGGTGACGATCTCTTCGTCACGAACACCAAGCGACTGGCCGACGGCATCGCCAAGGCGACGGCAAATTCGATCCTGGTGAAAGTCAACCAGATCGGATCGCTGTCCGAAACGCTCGACGCCGTCAGCATGGCGCAGCGCGCCGGCTACACGGCGGTCATGTCGCATCGTTCGGGCGAAACGGAAGATTCAACGATCGCCGATCTCGCGGTGGCGACGAACTGCGGTCAGATCAAGACCGGCTCTTTGTCGCGCTCTGATCGGCTCGCGAAATACAATCAGCTCATTCGTATCGAAGAAGAGCTGGGCGATGTCGCGGCCTATGCGGGGCGTTCAATTCTACGCCGCAGCTGATGTTTGGCGCGTAACGCTGCATCACCTTAATATCGTCAGGAACTGTCTGCATCACTCTGCGTTACGATTTCGGTAGCGTACGCAGCGGGGAGGCAATGGGTCAATCACGTCTGATGCCGGCGGACAGACAGGTACGTCGGCGTGAGCCGCAATTGCGTGGCCGGCCTTCCCAGTTGCGTCGCCGTGCATGGAAGCCCGTGATGGAACGGCGGCGGCGTTCATCCCTGCAACATGACGATGCTCAACGGAGCGAACCGCAGCGCCGCGATGAGACGGCTGCGGATGTTGAGAGTGTAAAATCGGTGTTTCTCGATCAAGAGTATTTTCCACCGAAGCGTTCGCCGCTCGTGCGCGTTCTGCTTCGTGCTGTGGGTTTGACCTCCGACATCACTTTGCTGGTTTTGTTGTCGCCGTTTTTTGCGGTGTGGTTTCTCTATCGCGCCGCGCGCGCAATGCTGTCCCGCTATCAATAAAGCACATCACAAAATGTGACATCGCGTGAGGCGCGCGCATGCGCGCAGCCAGAATTTTTGCGGGAACGGCGCCAAGGCCCGCTGCGTTTCTCATCGGTGGAGACAAGAAAAAAGGGTTTGGAAACACCATGAGAAAAATGATTGCAGCAACGGCATTCGCAGCCACGGCACTTTTTGTGGGCGTGCCGGCTATCGCAGCTGATGCGCCCAATCAGGATCCTGGCGTGACGACCGGCAAGGACGCACGAACACCCGATAGCAATTCAGTGGGTGTCGAGGGTCAGCCGGGCAACAAAAATGGACCGGCGATGGGAACGGATTCAAATTCCATGAGTCCGTCGAGCAGCGGAAGCAGCACCGGCGCGGCCGGGTCTGATGCGGCCGCCGGCGTGAAGGGCGATGAAGGCAACAAGAACGGCCCATCCGCGAAAACGCCGGAGAGCGGCAGCACGACGACGCAGCCGGACAGCAGCGGCACATCGCAGTAAGTAGGCGTGCGTTTATCGTCGCGTTAATCGGTCAGCCTCGGCGTTCGCGCCGGGGCTTTCTGTTTCTGCGTTCGCCGACCGATCTGCCGTCACCAGAGCAAGACCAGGGCCGCGACGATCAGGATCGCCCAGAACAATGCAGCCGAGCCGGTCGGGCCGGGAGAGTCACGCTGGTCAGAGCCGATAGGCATGAGATCAATCTCGCAAAAAAGCGACGCGCTTGCCCATGCTAGCACGAAAACACCCCGAAGGCGCCAAGCCTGTCGGGGTGTTGAAAAGCTTATGCCGAATTGATCAGAAGACGGTCATTCGGCCTAAGAGACCCGCAATAGGGCGGGGGTATCAGCTGGCGTTCCGCTGCTTCTTTGCGGCTTTGGCCTCGCGCTTCTTGGCATTTTCCAACTTGCGTTGGCGCGCCTGGATACGTCGGCGCCGGTCGTTCGACATGGTCGGCATGAAACCATCCTCCGTTGTGTTAATCAGTCGTGAAAACAGAGACTAGAATGTCGTTCAGGAAACGCGGAAGGATGCGCTCGTGTGGCAGAATTCCAGCTTTGTCACCCTTGAGACTAATCGGTAATGGACCATATTTCAAAGAGCCTGGGCAACACGATCCGAAGAGGGCGTAAGGAGCAAGGCAAATGAAATTCTTGATTGTGGCCGTCGTGGCGGCACTGGGGTCAAT
>DATLJG010000360.1:0-2121 GCA_035538995.1 Hyphomicrobium sp.
ACTTGCATTGAGTTTCATGTGAGGCAAACTGGCGACGGGATGGCCGTCAGCACCGCCGCGACGGCTCGAGACTAAAAAGGACACTGAAGCATTGGCGGACGACCTAATTTCTGAGGACCTCCGTGATTTCATCCTCAGACACATCGACTCGATCGCTCAGCTGGAAGCGCTCTTGCTACTACGCCGGAATCCCAACGAAACGTGGACAGCCGGAGCGGCGGCAAAGCGCTTGTATCTCGGCGAAAACGAGGCCGCGAATGTCCTCGAGCACTTGTGCTCGAACGGACTGCTGAGCGTGTCCGACGATCGTTTTCGCTTTGACTGCCAAAATGACGATGAGCGCCAGATGGTGGAACGGCTTGCCGAATCTTACGCGCGCCATCTCATTCCCGTAACCAATCTCATTCATGCCAAGCCTCGGCGACTGCGCGAATTTTCGGATGCGTTCAAAATCAGGAAGGAACGGTCGTGATCGCGGCGATCATCTATAGCCTTTGCGCGTTGACGGCTGCGGTTTGCGCCTACCTTTTGCTGCAGGCGTATAGGCGCGGCGGCTATCGGCTCCTCTTGTGGAGCGGTCTCTGCTTCGCGGGCCTGACAATCAACAATCTATTCCTGGTCTGCGACAAGCTGGTGTTCCCCGACATTGATTTCACCGTCTGGCGCAGCGCATCCCTGCTTCTGGCGATGGCCGTGCTTCTGTACGGACTTATCTGGGATACCGAGTCATGAACAACGATCTCAATCAGATCATGCTGGGTGCGGCCGCGATGGCATCTCTCGTCGCGGCGATGTTTTTCCTCAAATTCTGGCGGCAGTCGCGAGACAGCTTGTTCTTGTGCTTCGCAATCGCCTTCTGCATCGACGCCGTAACCCGCCTGATGCTCGGCTTGGGTCATTTCTCCGATGAACAGGCGCCTTTTTTCTACCTGGCGCGTCTCGCCGCCTTCTGCATCATTATTCTCGCCATCGTGCAGAAAAACTGGCCGCGCAAGCGCGACGGTTAAGTCGGATTTCGGCGACACCGGCCGTCAAGTTGCCGATCCCAAACGTCCACAGCCAAAAGCGCCGTGCATAACCAAGTTTCACCCTTGAGAGCGGTGGACAATGATCGGCTTTTCAATTTCTACCGCGCTGCAAATCACGTAGACGGAAGCGAGAGGTGCACACTTAGCTCTTGGGAGCTGACGATACCGCAATGACGGCAGCGCCTACGCCCGCGATTCGGAAACCACATGACGGCGCTTCGACGGCCCTTTCCGCTGCCGAGTCGGGGGCAGCGATCACGATCGATCTCGACCTTGCCGAGATTGTTGCCGCCAACACTTCGGGCGCACGCGCCCTCGGGCTTTTCGCATATGCATCCTTCCCCATCGCCCTCGATGCCGCAACGCCGGCGCTGGCGCGATTGCGGGAAGTGACGGCCCTCGGTAACGCCAATGGCAAATCAATCGAGAGGCTGACATTCTGGAGCAACGGAAAGCTCAAGCCTGTTCTTTGCACAGTCACGCGACAGGCCGACCGGGGATCGGGGGTACTCGTGCTGCGTATCATCGACGAGGATGGCGTTGAACCCTCTTCACCCACAGCCGCAAGATCGGCACGCGCCCTCGGACAGAGCCCGCCCGAAAATCCGCAAGGAGCCGCCGAGACGCTGAAAGCGACGGCCCGCCGGATGCGCGAAGGCGATGGCGTTGAACCGTTTATCGTTCACAACGGCGTCGATGCGTTTGCCGCTGATAATAACGTCGAGCCCTCGAGCGCATTGCCCCCAGCAGCGGAACCACCTGCCGCGCCTCCGCCGACGTCACCGGCACGCTTGCCGTCGTCGGTCCTCGATCCCGATCATCTTGCGAAACTCGCGCACGAACTGAAAACGCCTTTGACCGCTATTGCAGCGGCAGCCGAGATCATGCGCGACGAACGGCTCGGCACGATGGGCAACGAACGCTATCTCAGTTATGCCGCCGACATCCATGAGAGCGCCACCCATGCGCTCGACGTCATCACGTCGCTGCTTTCGGAAAGCGCCAAATCGAATGCGGCCATGCCGCGCTTGATCGCCCTCGACCTCAACGCGATCGTTGAACGCACCGTCTCGAGCCTTCAGGCGCTGGCGCA
>DATLJG010000361.1:0-11822 GCA_035538995.1 Hyphomicrobium sp.
AGCGTCACGTCGGCGTGGAACTGGTTGCTGACCAATGTCGGCTTGACGTATCCGGCGCGGATCGTGAAGTCGCCGAAGTGCTCGCCCTCCTGGCGCTCCTTCGCATAGCGCAGAAGGATCGGCTCCAGGAGCGCCAAGGCGCGTTCCTCGTCGACGTCCTGCGCATAGAGCTTGTTCATGCGCGCGCCGTCGAAGCCTGCACCGAGATACAAATTGTAGAGCCCCGGCGATCGGCCGACGAAACCGATCTCGCCAAGATAGGGACGTCCGCAGCCGTTCGGGCAGCCCGTCATGCGTACGACGATCTCTTCCTCCGTCAGCCCGGCCTTGTCGAGAATGACCTCAATCTTGGTCAGCAGATGCGGCAGGTAGCGTTCGCTTTCGGCAAGCGCCAGCGCGCACGTCGGCAATGCAACGCAGGCGATGCTGTTTTGGCGCGCACCGGAAAGCGCTTTCGGCGCGACACCATGCTCGGCCAGAATCTTGTCGATCTTGCCCTTGGAGCGCGCGCTGACGTTCACGAAAATCAGGTTCTGGTTCGCCGTCATCACGAAATCGCAGATGTCGAGATCGGCGATTGCGCGGATGGCGCTTCTCAATCGGCGGTCGGGCGTGTCCTTGATACGGCCGCTGTCGATATAAAGCGTCAGATGCCATTTCTTGTCGTCGCCCTGACGCCAGCCGATGTGATCGCCATTGCGGGTGAACGTGTAGGGTCGCGCCGGCGCCAGATCATAGCCGAGCCGCTTGTTGATCTCGGCCTTGAAATTTTCGAGACCATGATCTTCGATCGTGTACTTGAGGCGGGCGCGCGAGCGGTCCGACCGGTTGCCCCAGTCGCGCTGGATCTTGAGAATGACTTCGGCGACTTCGATCGCCTTGTCGTGACTGCAGTAGCCGAGCACATCGCCGAGGCGCGGAAACGTCTCGGGGACGCCGTGCGTCATGCCCATGCCGCCGCCAGCGGTGACGTTCCAGCCGACGATCTCGCCCTTCTCGACGATGGCGATAAATCCGCAATCGTGCGCGAACACATCGACGTCGTTATCGGGCGGCACCGCGAACACGAACTTGAATTTGCGCGGCAGATACGTGTGCCCGTAGATCGTTTCCTGTTCGGGGTTCGTCGTCTCCTTGCCGGGGATCAGAGCGCCATTGAGCCAGATCTCGCTGTAGGCACCCGTCTTCGGCAGGAAATAAAGGCTGGTGCGCTTGGCGAGGTCGTAAGCCTCGCGATGCGCCTTCGACAGATAAGGATTGGCGACCGACATCACGCCGCGCGTCACGTCTCCGCAAGCCGCGATGGTATCGAGCCCGCTGGCATAGATCGCCTGCATTGTGCGCTTCAGGTTCGACTTGATGATGCCGTGAAACTGGAACGTCGCCCGCGTCGTGATGCGAAGCGACTTGTTGGCGTAGTTGACGGCGACGTCGTCGAGCTGCCGCCACTGCGACGACGTTACGAAGCCGCCGGGAATACGCAGCCGCACCATGAACATGTAGGCTTTGTCGAGCTTTTTCTTCGCCCGCTCGCCGCGAACGTCACGGTCGTCCTGCATGTAGGAGCCGTGAAATTTGAGGAGCTGGAAGTCATCGTCGCCGATGGCGCCGGAGATGACCTGCACCAATCCTTCGCTGATCGTGCCGCGAAGAAAGTGGCTGTCCTCTTTGATGTGTTCGGTTTTAGATGGCTTGCCGTCTGTCATTGTGATCCTCGCGGAACGTTCGCCGCGCACGGTCTGTCGGTTTTCGGTCTGAACTGGACTTCAGTATACGTCGCGCTGATAGCGGCCGGCTTTGGTCAGCTCCTTGAGCTTGGCGCGGCCAGCGTCTTCATCGCCTTTTGCGGCTTCGGCAAGGATCTTGACGAGCGTCGCGTCGACGTCCTTCGCCATGCCTTTCTCGTCGCCGCAGACGTAGAGGTGTGCGCCCTCACCGAGCCACCCTCGCAGTTCCTCGCGCCGTTCCCACAGACGGTGCTGCACGTAAATTTTCTCCGGCTGATCGCGCGAGAACGCAACGTCGATCTTCGTGAGATCGCCCGATTCCATATAGTCCTGCCATTCGAGCTGATAAAGGAAATCGTTGGTGAAGTTCCTTTCGCCGAAGAACAGCCAGCTTTTGCCCTTGGCGCCGTTCGCCACACGCTCTTCCACGAAGGCGCGATAAGGCGCAACGCCGGTGCCCGCACCGATCATGATGATCGGCGTATGGCCGTCGGCCGGAAGACGGAAGTGCCGGTTCGGCTTGACGTAGATCTTCGCCGGCGATCCGACTTTCCGCCGCTCACCGAGATAGGTCGACGAGACGCCCTTGCGAATCTTGCCGTGCGATTCCCAGCGCACCGCGCCGACCAGAAGATGGGCTTCGCCGGGATGCGCCTTGAGGCTGGACGCAACCGAATAAAGCCGACCCGGCAACGGCCGGAGAAGGGCGACGAGCTGTTCGGGCGTCAGCTTTTCCGGATACGTTTCGAACAGGTCGATCAGCTGCCGGTCGGCGGCGAACTTCGGATAAGCCTCGCCTTCGAGCAGCGATTTGACATCGTCGCGGCCGGTGAGCTTCGCATAATTCTCGACTGCCGAGCGCGACAGGGTCGTCACGTCGTAGGATTTCTGGAGCTTGAGCAGCAGGGCCGCATCCGATCCAAGTCCGACGGCCTTGAGCAACTCATCGACCAGAAGCGGATCATTCTCGGGAACGAGACCAATCGCGTCGCCCGGCTGATACGAAAAGGCCGGCGTGTCGAATGCGAACTCGGCGTGCCAAGTCTCGCGTGTCGATCCGGTGCCGTTCAAATTGACGAGCGCCGAGATCTCGGCTTCGAGCGGGCTCTCGGCCGTGAATTGCGGTTCGTCATCGTCGGCCGGCATCATCGCAGCGCCGAAATCGACGTGCACGACAGTGCCGCCGCTGGCCGGCTCGGCGACCGGCGCGAACTTCGCAAGCGAGCTTTCCGTCCACTCGGCCGCCTGCTTGGCGTAATCGAGGTCGAGATCGAGGCGGTCGGCTGTACGAACGCCGCCCAGTTCCTCAAGGCGCGCGTCGATGGCTTTGCCGACGGCGCAGAATTGTGCGTAGGCCGTGTCGCCCAGCGCCAGAACGGCGAAACGGACGCCGTCGATGCGAGGCGCCGCGTCACCCATCAGGGATTGATAGAAGTCCATGGCGCGGCTCGGAGGATCGCCCTCGCCCCAGGTCGCCGCATAGACGAAGATGTTTTTCGATTTCGCGAGCACCGAAAGGTCAACGTCGGCCATGTCGAAGACTTTGGCATCGAGGCCGTGTTTCTGCGCCGCTTTTTTCGCCTTGTTGGCCAGCGCTTCCGAGTTGCCGCTTTCACTGGCATAGAGGATGGTCAGCGGCTCTCGCGGCTTGGCGACCGGTATCGCCGCAGATTGCACGCCGCCGCCTTGCGCGGCTTCGAAGCCCGCGAAGAACCCGGCGAGCCAAGCGCGCTGCTGCGGAGTTGTCTTGGCAACAACCCTATTGAGTATATCAATGTCTTCCGGCAGGAAAGGTGCATTGCGCGGAAGCAATGGAGTGGCGGTCACCTAAAACTCTCCTCGTCAGGGTCGTGGCCGTTAATCGTCGCGGATGTAAATTGCTTCCTGCGACCGGAAAAGACCCGAACCGGCCCGCCATTCGGACGATACCGGCCGGCGTTTTCGAACGATCCCCAGGCAGCAAGATCTCATTATGCCCCGGCGCTGATTAACACCGAGTCTCTCAGCGCGTCCTTATTAAGCCCAAATCGGGCTCGTGTGGAACAATTTTCTACAGTCATGCGGCATTCCACCCCAAACATAAGAATAATATTCTAACATCCAAGCGAAAATCTGAGTTGTATCGGGCCGCTCGCCGCAGGCCAGGCCCTCTGCCCGGTCAGTTAGGCGGGCTGCTGCTTTCTCCAACACCCGAACCGTATCCGCCCGAGATGAAGTCCTCATGCCGCAACGCAGCGCGCCTCGCACGCTGCAGCATCGTCACACGCAGACGTGATACGCATTGATTTGAAATACCTTGCCCAATCATGATGTTTAGGAAACGAAGTGCAGATCAACTTGACTTTGTTCAGCTGATCCGCAGATTGGATTGGCACAAAAAGTGTCTGCACCAATCGGTGGGCCCTCGGCGGGGCTTGCGGAAATGGAAGCAGTTTACCGCATTGGAGGAAGCACTATGAAGGTTTGGACGAAACCCGCAGTTCGCGAGCAGGAAGTCGGTCTCGAAGTCACGAGCTACCTGCCGGCCGAGATCGATCTCATCTAACGGTCGATTTTCTTCGGTCTCACAACTCGGTGAGATAACGGCGCGGCGGTCGGTGAGCCTCATCGGCCGCCGCAGCCTTATTATCTCGGTTATTTGAAAGCGCTCCGGCTTTGGCGATCCGGTCGCGCAACCACATTTGACATCAATGATCATAAAGATACTCGGGTCTGCCGCTGGGGGCGGATTTCCGCAGTGGAATTGCAATGGCCCGCAGTCGGCCAAAGTGCGGGCCGGTGCGGCGGGCTACAAGGCGCGGCTGCAATCCTCTCTCGCCGTCTCACAGGACGGTGAGAACTGGGTGCTGTTCAACGCCTCGCCCGACATCCGGCAGCAAATCAACGAGACGCCCGAGCTTCAACCGAAAGCCTCGGGACCGAAGCGGAACTCGCCGATCAAGGCCGTCGTCGTCACCAACGCCGACGTTGACCACATCATCGGATTGGTCGGCCTGCGCGAGGGACAACCGTTTTCAATTTACGGCTCCGACCTGGTGCTGGAGACGCTGAAGGCGAATTCGGTATTCAACGTCTGCAATCCGGAAATCGTGCCGCGCTTCGATCTTCCGTTCGATAAGCCGATCGCACTGAAAGGCGCCGGTGCCGATCTCGGCGTGACGGTTGAAGCCTTTCCGGTGCCCGGCAAAGTCGCGCTGTTTCTCGAAAAGGGAAGCGCCGACGGGAATTACGGCAGCCGCGACGGCGACACCATCGGCCTCAAGATTACCGACGCCAAAACCGGAAAAGCCTTTTTCTATATCCCGGGCTGCGCCGAGATCGATCCGCCCCTCGCCGACCGCATTCGCGGCGCCGATCTGATCTTCTTCGACGGGACGCTGTTCGAAGACGACGAAATGATCAAGCAAGGCCTTCTCAACAAGACCGGCAAACGCATGGGCCACATCTCCCTTTCCGGTCCCGATGGCTCGATCGAGGCATTTCGCGAACTCGATGTGAAGCGCCGGATTTACGTCCACATCAACAATTCCAACCCGATCCTGGACGAGAACTCAGAAGCTCGTAGGGTTGTCGAAGCCGCCGGCTGGGAAGTCGGTTTCGACGGCATGGAGGTCCGCCTATGAATCCCGTCAGCCTCGAAAGAAAAACTGCAGAGCTTCGCGGCAACGAGCCGCTTCTGTCGGTCGCCGAGTTCGAAGCGGCCGTCCGCGCGATCGGGCCGGAGCGCTATCACGATCTGCATCCGTTCCATCACATGCTGCACGGCGGCAAACTGAATAAGGGACAAGTGCAGGCCTGGGCGCTGAACCGCTACTGCTATCAATCGGCCGTGCCGCGCAAGGATGCGGCTCTTGTCAGCCGCGCCTACGATCGCGATCTGCGCCGCGAGTGGACGCACCGCATCCTCGATCACGATGGCCTTCCCCCTGACGAGCCAGGCGGCATCGAGCGTTGGCTCGTTCTGACGGACGGCCTCGGTCTCGACCGCGAATATGTCGTTTCACGGCGCGGCGCGCTCCCCGCCACGATCTTCGCCGTCGAAGCCTACGTCACGTTCGTGCGCGAACAGCCGCTGACCGTTGCGGTCGCCTCGTCGCTGACCGAACTGTTCGCGCCGAAGATTCACAAAGAGCGCATCTCCGGCATGCTCGAGAATTACAATTTCATCGACGACAAGGTCATGGCGTACTTCAAACGCCGTCTGACGCAGGCTCCGCGCGATGCCGATTTCGCGCTCCAGTACATTCTCAAAAACGCCCGCACACGCGACGAACAGGAAGCCTGCATCGACGCCGTGCGCTTCAAATGCAACGTGCTCTGGGTGCAGCTCGACGCGCTTTATCATGCCTATGTCGATGGCCACGTCCCGCCCGGCGCATTCCGGCCGGAGGTCTGAAGATGGACGCCGGGACGCCACGCACACGGACGATGATCGTGCCGGAATCGAAGCCGGGCCTGCCGCCGCACATCAAGCTGCGCCACGATGCCGGCCGCGGCCGTTGGCACGTGCTCGCACCCGAGCGAGTGTTCGAGCCGGACCCAATCGCTATCGAGATTTTGAAACGATGTGATGGCGCGACGACGGTCGATCAAATCGCCAATGAACTCGCGAAAGAGTACAACGCCCCACTGCAAGAGATCCTTACAGACATTATATCTATGCTGCAGGAACTCTCGGATAAAGGCGTCGTGAAAGCGTAAGAAATACTGGGATGGAACGGAGCTGACGTGATGAACGAAATTGCACCGTTGGAGCAGTTCTCTGAAGCTCCCGTTGTGGAGGCTTGCGCCCGCGCACCGGTCGGTTTGCTGGCCGAGCTGACGCATCGCTGCCCGCTGCAGTGTCCCTACTGCTCGAACCCGCTTGAGCTTGAGCGCGTCAACCAGGAGCTGACGACCGCCGAATGGCAGGACGTCATGCGCCAGGCCGCCGAACTCGGCATTCTGCAGATTCATTTGTCGGGCGGTGAACCGACGCTCCGCAAGGATCTCGAAGACATCGTCGAGGTGGCGGCGAAGGCCGGTCTCTACACCAACCTCATCACCGCCGGCGTGACGCTGACGCGCGATCGTCTGAAGACCCTCAAGGATCTTGGGCTCGATCACGTCCAGCTATCGATCCAGGACGTCGACGACGCCAACGCCGAGAGGATCTCAGCCTACAAGGGCGGCCTGTCGAAAAAGCGCGAACTCGGCAAATGGGTGCGCGAGCTCGACATGCCGTTGACGATCAACGCGCCTATCCACCGCCACAACATCGAGAACCTGCCGAACATCATCGAATTCGCGGTCGAGATGGGGGCCGGGCGTATCGAGGTCGCCAACATTCAGTATTACGCCTGGGCTTTGAAGAATCGCGCCAGCCTGATGCCGACTCGCGCCCAGGTCTTGAAGAGCGCCGAGATCGTCGAAGAGGCCAAGGAGCGCCTCAAGGGCGTCATGGTCTTCGACTTTGTCGTGCCGGACTATTACGCCAAGACGCCGAAACCGTGCATGGGCGGCTGGGGCCGCGGTGTCATGAACGTCACCCCGCAGGGCCGGGTGCTCCCCTGCCATGCCGCCGAGTCCATTCCGGGCCTTGAGTTCGACAACGTCAAGGACCGCCGCCTCGCGGACATCTGGCTCCACGGCCAAGCCTTCGAGAAGTATCGTGGCACGAGCTGGATGAAGGAGCCGTGCAAGACCTGCCCGCGCCGCGAAATCGATTTCGGCGGCTGCCGTTGCCAGGCCATGGCCTTTACCGGCGACGCGACCAATACCGACCCAGCCTGCAAATTCTCGCCACACCACGTCGCTTTCGTGGCCGCTGCCGAGCAGGAAAGCGCCGAAGCAACGCCTCCGGCATTCGTCTATCGTCGTATGGGCCCGGCTAAAAAGGCAGTCGAATGATCAGGGTGCTTTCCCGGCTGTCGGAAATTTAATCCGCGATTTCCTCCCGCTGCGGCATTCTGTTCGTCCATCGTTCAGAAAAAAAATGCCATTTTACACGACCTAAGCTATGAGTTGCGGCGTTGAACAAGCGTTGCTTAGGCGAAATGGGAAGGAAACAAGATGCGCAAGTGGATTTTGGCGATTGCCATGATTGCCGCTGCTCCGATCGCGGCTAATGCCGCCGATGCGGAAGCGGGCAAGACCGTCTTCAACAAATGCAAGGCCTGCCATCAGGTCGACAAGAATGCCGTCGGTCCGCACCTCGGCAACGTCGTGGGCCGCAAGGCTGCATCGGTCGAAGGCTACAACTACTCGGCAGCCCTGAAGGCCTCAGGCATTACCTGGGATGAAGCCGCTCTCGACAAGTGGCTCCAGGGCCCGAGCAAGGACGTTCCGGGCACGAAGATGATCTTCGCCGGCGTCAAGGACGCGACGGATCGCGAAAACCTGATCGCGTACCTGAAGACGCTCAAATAAATCCGAGCACCTTTTCTGATATCGAAAGCGCCGCGAAGGGGTTTCTCGCGGCGCTTTTTTTATGTCCGGCGTGCCCGAAGACGTGATGATCGAAGGCGCCTTTATCGCGCCAGCTTCGCGTCTGTTGCGGCCATCCAGGGCAACATACGGCGATGTTCGAGCGTGTGACTCTGGATGGCCGGGTCAAGCCCGGCCATGGAGTGTGGGGAGGATTGGGAAACCAACACCTGTTTCGTCATCCCGGCGACGGCCGGGATCCAGGCAACCTTCAGCATGAGGAACAAACAAGTGTGTCGAGGCCGCGCTTCATCGCCAACATCGCGCCAGTTGCGACTTGTCGTGGATGGCCGCCTTCGCGGCCATGACGGAAGATGAGAGGCCTCAATCCAGCTCCGGGGCGGCGCGGGCCACGATCTGGCGCGCATCGACGCCGGGCGGCAGCATTCCGAATGCACCGCTTCCGCCCCCCAGACGCGAAGCGCAAAATGCGTCAGCGACCATCTGCGGCGCATAGCGGATCAAGAGTGAGGCCTGCAGCGCAATGACGAGATCGCGGACGAACACCCGCGCCTGGGATTCATCGCCGACCATCGCCGCCGCGCGCACCCGCTCGAGAAATTCGCCGAGCCTGCGATCGGCGCTCGCCGCATCGCGCATTTCAGCCGCCAGCACTTCGGCCGCAAGAGGTGCCCGCGCCAACGCCCTTAGCACGTCGAGGCACATGATGTTGCCCGATCCTTCCCAGATCGAGTTGAGCGGCGTTTCGCGATAGATGCGCGGCAGGTTGAATTCCTCGACATAGCCGTTGCCGCCAAGCACCTCCATGGCTTCGGCCGCAAACGACGGCCCGCGTTTGCAAATCCAGAACTTCGCGGCAGGCGTCACGACGCGGCGGAAAGTGGCCGCCTCCTCGCCGCTTTCATCGTAGGCACGCGCAAGGCGCAACGTCAGCAGCGTCGCCGCTTCCGACTCGATCGCAAGATCGGCGAGCACATTCGTCATCAGCGGGTGGTCGACCAGAGATTTCTGAAACGTCCGGCGATGGCGGGCATGATGGATGGCCTGCACCAGCGCTTGCCGCATCAATCCCGCCGAGCCGATGGCGCAATCGAGGCGCGTGAAATTTCCCATTTCGATAATCGTCGGGATGCCGCGCCCTTCCTCGCCGACGAGTTCCGCATGCGTATTTTCGAACTCGACCTCACTCGACGCATTCGAACGGTTGCCGAGCTTGTCCTTCAAGCGGCGAATGGGAATCGCGTTCTGCGTCCCGTCCGGCATCCATCGCGGAACGAAAAAGCAGGTCGGACCGGCGTCCGTCTGCGCCAGAACCAGAAACGCATCGCACATCGGCGCCGACATGAACCACTTGTGGCCGTTCAAGCGGTAGTAATGGCGATCGCCATCAGATGCGCGGAGTTCGGCGCGCGTCACGTTCGACCTGAGATCGGAGCCGCCCTGGTTCTCCGTCATCGCCATGCCGATGAGCGCCGACGTTTTTTCGGTCGATGGGCGAAAGCTCGGATCGTAGACGCGCGAGAACATGCGCGGCAGCCACTCTTCCGCCAGATGCGGTGCTCGCAAAAGCGTCGGCACGCATCCGTACGTCATCGAGATCGGGCAATAGACGCCGCTCTCGATCTGCGCCAGCATGTACGCACCGGCCGCGCGCGCCACATGCGCGCCCGGCCTCGGTTCCGACCACGGACTGCAATGCAGGCCCGCATCCAGCGCCAGTGTCAGCAGCGCGTGCCAAGAGGGATGAAAATCGATCGTATCGATGCGGTGCCCGTAGCGGTCGAATGCCCTCAGTGATGGAACATGACGATTGGCGTCCGCTCCGAGCGCAATCGTCTCCGCCGTTCCAAGAGTGGCGCCGAGATTGCGGAGATCGGTTTCGGCCCAACCCGCGCGTTCGCGCCCAACCGCCTCGCGAAATGCCACGTCGCTGTCGAATAGATTGTAATTCTCTAGCGGTGGCGGCTGATTGGTTACCTCGATCATGATGGCCCCCTCGGGCGCGCCGGCACCGCACATGGGCGGCTGTCGACGGCGGCTTCTCGATCCGTGCCTATTGTATGTTGAATTCCAAATGGCGGCGACTCACGCGGCCTTCGCAGGCTTAACAGCCCGTTCACGCGGCTCAATGGCGGATTAAGGGCATTCGGCGGAGCGAAAGAGTGCCCAATTGACATGAGGATAGGCTGCCTCAATGGTGCCGACCACATTTCCCCGAATTTGACGCTCCAGATTGAACAGGACTGCTGCTGATGGCTTCGACCCGCACGCCCGCCAAACACTTTTCCCCCCTCGCCATCGGCGCTCCCGATCCCTATCGCACGCTCCCGGTCAATCTCGAGCGCATGATTCACTTCGTGCCGCCGCACAACGACAAGATCAGAGCGAAGATCAAAGACCTCGCCGCCAAGGTCGATGTCGTTCTCGGCAATCTCGAAGACGCCGTGCCGCTCGATCAAAAGGAAAATGCGCGCAAGGGCTTCGTCGAGATGGTGCGCGACAACGACTTCGGCGGCACCGGCGTGTGGACGCGCATCAACTGCCTGAATTCGCCGTGGATGCTCGATGACATCACGGAAATCGTCGCCAATGTCGGCAACAAGCTCGACGTCGTCATGCTGCCCAAGGTCGAAGGGCCGTGGGACATCCACTATCTCGATCAGCTCCTGGCGCAGCTCGAAGCCAAGCATGGCGTCAAGAAGCCGATCCTTATCCACGCCATTCTCGAAACGGCGGAAGGCGTCAACAATGTCGAGGCGATCGCGGCGGCGTCGCCCCGCATGCACGGCATGAGCCTCGGACCGGCCGATCTCGCCGCCTCTCGCGGCATGAAGACGACGCGCGTCGGCGGCGGCCATCCCGATTACGGCGTCCTCGCCGATCCCGGAAAAGATGCATCCGCACCCCGCGCCTTCTATCAGCAGGATCTCTGGCACTACACGATCGGCAAAATGGTCGATGCCTGTCAGGCGTACGGGCTGAAAGCCTTTTACGGCCCGTTCGGCGACTTCGGCGATCTCGCAGCCTGCGAGGCCCAGTTCCGCAACGCCTTCCTGCAGGGCTGCCTTGGCGCCTGGTCGCTGCACCCTTCGCAGATCGAGATCGCCAAGCGCGTGTTTTCGCCGGATCCGAACGAAGTGAAGTTCGCCAAGCGCATCCTCGACGCCATGCCCGACGGCACCGGCGCCGTGATGCTGGACGGCAAGATGCAGGACGACGCCACCTGGAAACAGGCTAAGGTCATTGTCGACCTTGCGAAAATCGTGGCGGCCAAGGATCCCGAGCGGGCGGCGCTCTACGGCGACCTGTGACCCGAAAGCCGGACTTGCGGCTTCGCGGAGACTAGCACAAATTGTCGCAATGGGCACCGTACGGCACGCGAAGTTCGCAATTGGGCAGGTGGTCCGGCACCGGATTTATCCGTTCCGGGGGCTGATCTTCGACATCGATCCGGAGTTCGCCAACACCGAGGAATGGTGGTTGTCGATCCCGGAAGAGATGCGTCCGAGGAAAGAACAGCCCTACTACCATCTCTACGCGGAGAACGCCGAAGCCACCTATCTCGCCTATGTATCCGAGCAGAACCTTTTGCTCGACGATACGGCGGTTCCGCTGCGCCACCCGGACATCGCCGATCAGTTCATAAGCGACGCCGACGGCAGCTATCGG
>DATLJG010000362.1:0-2134 GCA_035538995.1 Hyphomicrobium sp.
GGCGAGATTTATCTGGGGCACAAGGATTTCGAGACGCTCAACGCAACGCAGGCCGCGAGCGGCGATAAAATCTTCGCCAATCCGCGCAATGCCGCTGCCGGATCGCTGCGTCAGCTGGATTCCTCGATCACAGCGAGGCGCCCGCTGCGATTCTTCGCTTATGCGTGGGGCGCTGTATCCAAGCTTCCCGCGGACACGCAGTCGGGCGTTGTCCAGGCGTTTGGCGATTGGGGTCTGCCCGTCAATCCACTAATGCGGATCACAGCAAGCCCCGATGAACTGCTTGCGTTTTATAGGGAGGTCGAGAGCCGGCGGTCGCAACTCGGCTACGATATCGATGGTGTCGTCTATAAGGTGAACCGTCTCGATTATCAGGAGCGCCTTGGATTTGTATCGCGCTCGCCGCGGTGGGCGATTGCCCATAAATTTGCAGCCGAGCGTGCAACGACGGTTCTCAACAAAATCGAGATTCAGGTTGGCCGCACCGGGGCGTTGACGCCGGTCGCCAAGCTCGAACCCGTTACAGTCGGCGGCGTCGTCGTTTCGAATGCGACGTTGCACAACGAGGACGAGATCGCGCGGAAGGATATCCGCGAGGGCGATACGGTCGTCGTGCAGCGAGCCGGGGACGTCATTCCGCAGGTCGTCGAGGTCGTTCTGGACAGGCGTCCGAAAGGCGCCAAGCCGTACGCATTTCCGACCGTCTGTCCGATTTGCGGCAGTCATGCGGTTCGTGAAGCCGACGAAGAGGGCAATGCCGCCGACGTCGTGCGTCGCTGCACAGGAGGCCTGATCTGTCCGGCGCAGGTCAAGGAACGCCTCAAGCATTTCGTGTCGCGCAATGCTTTCGATATCGAAGGCTTGGGCGCGGAAAAGATTCAATTTTTCTTTGAGACGGGCCGCATCAAATCGGCAGCGGACATCTTTACGCTGGAACGGCGCGATCGCGAATCGGACGAGCCTTTAACGAAGGTCAGAGGCTTCAAGGAGACGTCGGTCCGCAAGCTGTTCGCGGCAATCGATGCGCGGCGCAGCGTGCCGCTTGACCGTTTCATGTTTGCGCTTGGCATCCGTCACATCGGCGAGACGACGGCAAAGGATCTCGCAAAGGCCTATGGAACGCTCGATGCGCTCCGTTCTGCTGTCGATGCTGCGATTGCGGACGGCAAGGGCAGCGAAGCCTATCAGGATATCGACAACATCGAGGGCATTGGCGAAACGGTCGTCGATGCCTTGGTCGATTTCTTCGGCGAGCAGCACAATCGGGAGCAGCTCGCGGCGCTCTTGAATGAGGTGACGGTCACGCCGTTTATACGAGCGCAAGAGAAGGACACGCCTGTCACCGGCAAGACCGTCGTTTTCACGGGCACATTGACGAAGCTGACGCGCAACGAGGCCAAGGCGCAAGCGGAGCGCCTCGGCGCGAAGGTTTCAGGGTCGGTATCGAAAAAAACCGATTATGTTGTCGCCGGAGCCGAGGCGGGATCGAAACTCGAAAATGCTCGGGCTCTCGGCGTTGCGGTGTTGACCGAAGATGAATGGCTCGATCTGATCGGGCAGGCGTAGTCTTGGGGATTTCGTTCAATCAGAGCGGCCGCGTTGCGTGTTTCAGCCAGCTGCGTGTGGATTCGTCAAGCTTCGGCGCGAGCGTATCGAAAACGCGCTTGTGGTACGCATTCAGCCAATTGCGTTCGTTTTGGTCGAGCATCTCCGGCACGATGAGTCGCCGATCGATCGGGGCCAGCGTAATCGTTTCGAAGTGCATCATCTCGCGTTCGCCGTGGCCGATCTTCTGCGGCGCTGTGACGAGCACGACGTTTTCGATGCGGATGCCGTAGGCGCCGACTTTGTAGAAGCCCGGCTCATTCGAAATCAGCATGCCCGGCTGCAATGGTGTCATGCCGCCGCGTGAGATCGATTGCGGGCCTTCGTGGACCGACAGATAGCTGCCAATGCCGTGGCCGGTGCCGTGGTCGAAATCTTCGCCGATGGCCCAGAGTGCGCGGCGTGCGAAGGGATCGAGATCGATGCCGCGCGTGCCTTTTGGAAAGTGCGCGGTCGCAACGCCGATGTGACCCTTCAGAACGGCAGTGAAGTGCCGCCGCATGTCGTCGCTCGGATCACCGATCGCGAC
>DATLJG010000363.1:0-2336 GCA_035538995.1 Hyphomicrobium sp.
GGCCGGACGTCCGGTGCGCACAATCGACCTTGCAAAACTCGATGAAAAAGCGCTCGGCGCGCTGCTGATGCACTTTATGATCGAGACGATTCTCGCGGGCCGCCTGCTCGGCGTCGATCCTTTCGATCAGCCAGCCGTCGAACTCGCGAAAATCCTGACCAGGGAGCGCCTCGGCAAAGGCGCTTGAGCGCGCCTTAGACGAGGAGACGGTCGCCGTGGCGATCCGCCAGTTGAGCCCCGAGACGGTGAACCGCATCGCAGCGGGCGAGGTGATCGAGCGCCCGGCGAGCGTCGTCAAGGAGCTGGTCGAAAACGCTATCGACGCGGGTGCGACGCAAATCGAAATCGTCATCACGGATGGCGGACTATCGCTGATCCGCGTCACCGACGACGGTTGCGGCATGAGCCCCGAGGATCTCGCGCTGGCCGTGGAGCGTCACGCGACGTCGAAACTCGATGAAGAAGATCTCTTCGATATCCGTTGCCTCGGATTTCGTGGCGAGGCGCTACCGTCGATCGGCTCGATTGCCGAACTCGAAATCCGTTCGCGTGCGCGCAACGCCGATCAGGGATTTGCCATCGCCGTCGTTCGTGGCGCCAAGCGGCCCGTGCGCCCGGCCGCCGTCAACGCGGGGAGCGTCATTGAAGTCCGCGATCTTTTTTCCGCGACGCCCGCCCGGTTGAAGTTTCTGAAATCCGAACGCTCCGAGCAAATGGCCGTCGCCGATGTCGTACGCCGATTGGCAATGGCGCATCCTGACATCGGTTTCGCGCTGCAGACCGGCGACAAGCGGCCGATCGTCTATGCGCGTGGCGAACGATCATCGGCCGCTTGGCTCGAACGTCTCGGCGCAATTATGGGCCGGGAGTTCATGGGTGACGCGCTCGAAGTGTCGGGAGGCGGTAGCGGCGCATCCGCCCCGATGCGCGTCTTCGGCTTCATCGGTTTGCCGACGCTGCACCGTGCCGACAGCATGCAGCAGTTTCTTTTCGTCAATGGACGGTCCGTGAAGGACAAACTGCTGATCGGCGCTGTTCGTGCCGCTTACGGTGATTTGATCCCGCGCGGACGCTCGCCGCTCGTAGCGTTGTTTCTCGATGTCGCGCCCTCCGACGTCGATGTGAACGTTCATCCGGCCAAAGCCGAAGTCCGCTTTCGTGATGCCGGTCGCGTGCGCGGATTGATGGTCGGCGCGATGCGGCAAGCCTTGGAAGCGGCCGGTCACAGAGCCTCGGCGCAGGGCGGCGTGCTGACGGCCGAAACTTTTTCTCCCGGCGTTCTTCCAAACGCTTTGCCGGAAACGTCCATGCAACCGACGGGCTTTCCGGAAGCCACGCAAACACCGTTCGCCGCCATCGACACGCCGAGCGCCGACATGCGACCCGCTGATAATCCAAAGGTCGAGCAGGCGATTGACCAGCCGCTCGGCGCGGTGCGTGCTCAGGTGCACGAGAATTACATCGTCGCCCAGACACGCGACGGTCTCGTCATCGTCGATCAGCACGCGGCGCATGAGCGGCTGGTTTACGAGAAACTGAAAACCGCGCTCGGCAACGGCGGAGTCGCGAGCCAGGGTTTGCTCATCCCGGCCATCGTCACGCTCGATCCCGACGATGCCGAGCTATTGCAAAGCCGTGCCGATGAGCTTGCCGAATTGGGTCTTGTGCTTGAAGGATTTGGCGAAGGCGCCGTCGCGGTCCGCGAGACACCGGCATTGTTGGGCGACACCGACATCGACGGGCTTGTAAAGGATCTCGCCACCGAGCTGCGCAGCGATGGCACCGCGCGCGCATTGAAGGATCGGCTTGATAGCGTGGCGTCGCGCATGGCCTGCCACGGAAGCGTACGCTCGGGACGGCGCCTGACGGTCGATGAAATGAATGCGCTTCTGCGCCAGATGGAGGCGACGCCCTATTCCGGCCAGTGCAACCACGGACGGCCGACTTACGTGGCGCTCAAATTGTCGGATATCGAACGGCTTTTCGGCAGGCGGTAGGCGCCTGCGGTCTCGTAAGTATCGAAGTCGAGAGGCGGCGCTGTTCTAACCACGTCATGGCCGCCCTCCGAGGCGGCCATCCAGGCTAACCCGACAAACCTCCCGGCTTGCTCCTGGATGGCCGGGTCAAGCCCGGCCATGGAGCAGGAAAGTGACTTGCGTCAGTGATCGTCGCCGTCGTCGGCGCTTTCGGCATTCAGCTGACCGTAGTTCTCGATGCCGATCCGGCTCAACAGGTCGAGCTGCGTTTCGAGGAAGTCGATGTGGCCTTCCTCGTCCTTCAGAAGCTCTTCGAAGAGATCCATCGTGACGTAATCGCCGTGATCGCGGCAGATCTCG
>DATLJG010000364.1:0-13082 GCA_035538995.1 Hyphomicrobium sp.
TGATGCTCTGGTGGAATGGCCAGGGTGCAGCGCGCGTTTTTGCTGTCGATGGCAGAGCTCTGCTTCTCGAACGCGCGACGGGGCCGCGATCCCTATTGGCCATGTCGCAGACCGGCCGGGATATTGAGGCGACACGCACGATCTGCGGTGTTGTCGCTCGCCTTCATGCACCGCGTCGCGAGGCGCCGCCGAAATTGACGTCGCTGATCGAATGGTTCGCGCCGCTTCAGGCTACGGCCGGCCTGAATGACAATCTTGCGCGTTCGGCTGCAACTGCGCTCCGGCTTTTGAGCGAGCCGCGTGACGTCGTGGCGCTCCACGGCGATATCCATCACGAAAACATTCTCGACTTCGGCACTCGGGGTTGGCTCGCCATCGATCCCAAGGGCCTGATCGGCGAGCGTGGGTTCGACTATGCGAACATATTCTGCAATCCCGATATCGAATGGCCGACGCCCGCCGTCGCTGTGCGGAAGGATATATTTGCGCAGCGCGTGAAGACGGTCAGCACGCTCACACATATCGATCCTCGGCGTTTGATCGACTGGATCGTGGCATGGGCCGGACTTTCGGCGAGTTGGATAATCGCGGACGGTGACGATCCGGAGGTCGACCTAAGGGTTCTTTCCCTGGCACTCGCGCATGGAAGTGATGGTTAAGTTATTGATATATAATTAAAAATAAAAAACTCGAGAAGCCTCGCAACCTCCGGGATTTCATGTATAAGTAGCGCCGACCGCGCGAGGTGCAGGCACTTTCGCGCGGCTTTCATTTGCGACCCCGCTGGACGACATCCCGGCAGTGGCCGCTTCCACCCCACTCCAAACTCGAAAGGAGCTCCGATGTCGCAGATTGCATCGCATCGCCGCGAGGCGAAGACGGCCGTCATCAAAGACAGCGCGACCAAGGCCAACGATACCGGCTCGCCGGAAGTCCAGATTGCGGTTCTCACGCACCGCATCAACGAACTGACCGAGCACTTCAAGCTCCACAAAAAAGACAATCACTCGCGTCGCGGATTGCTGAAAATGGTCAGCCAGCGCCGTCAGTTGCTCGACTACGTCAAGAGCAAGGACAACGCGCGCTATCAGAAGATCATCGAGAAGAACGGCATCCGCCGTTAATCCGCGCAATCCTACCGCGCACAAGACGGGGCCACGACATGGCCGCATGTGCAAAATGCTGGAAGAAGAGAGACGTCGGCGCCGTCACGGTGCCGGCGCCAAAGGTGCTTGGCCGGCATGAGGCCGACAAGCAAGTCCGACCGCATAGATGAAGCGAAAACGAAAGATAAAACATGTTTGATATCCATCGAGTCGAAATTGACTGGGGTGGCCGCAAGCTGAAGCTGGAGACCGGCCACGTTGCCCGTCAGGCGGACGCTGCCGTCATGGCCCAGTATGGCGATACGACGGTGCTCGCGACCGTTGTCGGAGCCCGTTCCGTGAAGCCCGGCATCGACTTTTTTCCGCTGACTGTAAATTATCAGGAACGCACCTACGCTGCCGGCAAGATTCCTGGCGGCTATTTCAAGCGTGAAGGGCGTCCGACCGAAAAAGAAACGCTGACCTCGCGTTTGATCGACCGTCCGATCCGTCCGCTCTTCGTCGAAGGTTTCAAGAACGAGACGCAGGTCGTCATCACCGTCATGTCGCATGACCTTGAGAACGATCCCGACGTGCTCGGCATGGTCGCCGCGTCGGCGGCGCTGACGCTTTCGGGTCTGCCGTTCCTCGGTCCGATCGCCGGCGCGCGCGTTGGCCTGATCAACGATGAATTCGTGCTCAATCCGATGATCGACGAAATGGCCGATAGCCGTCTCGATCTCGTTGTCGCCGGTACGGCCGACGCGGTGATGATGGTTGAATCGGAGGCGAAAGAGCTTCCGGAGCAGCAGATGCTGGAAGCCGTGATGTTCGGCCACAAGCACATGCAGCCGGTCATTCAGGCGATCATCAAGCTCGCTGAAAAGGCGGCGAAAGAGCCGTGGGATATTCAGATTCCCGACAAGGCGAAGTACGCGGCTGACGTCAAGAAGCTGGCCGAAAAGACCCTCAAGGAAGCCTTCTCCACGAAGGAAAAGGGCAAGCGTCAGGACCTCGTCGGCACGGCGAAGAAAGCCGTGGTCGAGGGCATTCCCGCCGCTGCGGAAGATGCGAACGAGAAGGTCCTTCTCTCGGATGCCTTCAAGGCGCTCGAAATGGACATCATGCGCGGCGACGTTCTCAAGACGAAGATGCGCATCGACGGCCGCGATCTGAAGACGGTTCGTCCGATCCTGTCCGAAGTTCATGTTCTGCCGCGCACGCACGGCTCGGCGCTGTTCACGCGCGGCGAGACGCAGGCTCTGGTCGTTGCAACGCTCGGCACGGGCGAAGACGAGCAGTACATCGACAGCCTGGAAGGCACGAAGAAAGAGCGCTTCCTGCTGCATTATAACTTCCCGCCATACTCGGTCGGTGAAGTCGGCCGCATGGGCTCGCCCGGACGCCGCGAGATCGGCCACGGCAAACTCGCCTGGCGTGCGATCCGTCCGATGCTGCCGTCGCAGGAGGAGTTCCCCTATACGCTGCGCCTCGTCTCGGAGATCACCGAGTCGAACGGTTCATCGTCGATGGCGACGGTCTGCGGATCTTCGCTGGCGCTGATGGACGCGGGCGTGCCTCTGAAAGCGCCGGTCGCCGGTATCGCGATGGGCTTGATCAAGGAAGGCGAAGACTTCGTCGTGCTTTCCGACATCCTGGGTGATGAAGATCATCTCGGCGACATGGACTTCAAGGTGGCGGGCACGGCCAATGGCGTGACGTCGCTGCAGATGGACATCAAGATCACGGGCATCACCGAAGAGATCATGCGCATTGCGCTCGATCAGGCGCACGATGGCCGTATCCACATTCTCGGTGAGATGTCGAAAGCCCTCACGGGTGCACGCGGTGAACTCGGTGAGTTCGCGCCGCGCATCGAGACGATCAAGATCCCTGTCGACAAGATCCGTGAAGTCATCGGTTCGGGCGGTTCGGTCATTCGCGAGATCGTCGCGGAGTCGGGTGCCAAGATCGATATCGAGGACGACGGCACGGTGAAGATCGCGTCGGCCAATCGCGAGTCCATCGAGAAGGCACTCGCCCGTATCCGTGGCATCACCTCCGAGCCCGAGGTCGGCACGATCTACAAGGGCAAGGTCGTCAAGATCATGGAGTTCGGCGCGTTCGTGAACTTCTTCGGCGCCAAGGACGGTCTCGTCCACATTTCGCAACTGGCGCCGGGACGTCCGGAGTCGGTTGGCGAGGTTGTGAAAGAGGGCCAGGAAGTTTACGTCAAACTTCTCGGCTTCGATGATCGAGGCAAGACGCGGCTGTCGATGAAGATCGTCGATCAGGCGACGGGCCAGGAAATTCCGCGCGCCGAAGGCGAGCCGGAAGAAGTGTTCGAGAGCCGTCCGCCGCGCCGTGAAGGCCGGGGCGGTGGTGGCCGTGGTCCGCGCCGTGAGCGCAACTGATCGGCACCGATCACATCACTGAATAACGAAGGCCGCCGGATCATTCATCCGGCGGCCTTTTTCGTTTCAACTCTCTCACGTCATGGCCGGGGTTGACCCGGCCATCCAGAGCAAAATGGATGGTGCCCGTGATGTGTGGCGCTGGATGGCCGCCTCAAGGGCGGCCATGGAGTGACTAAGTGGCTGGTTGCTCGTCTTCAGGCGCGCGCGAACGTCGGCACGTCGGGCCAGAAGACGCGGGCTTTTTCGCTGACTTCGATTGGGTCGCCCGTCGTTAGGAGGGTCAGCGTGCCGCGTTCATCGCCATTCAAGTAATGCGTTCGCCGCGCGAGATAGTCTTCGAAGCTATCGGAGACGACCTCGGGCTGCGAGAGGATGCGCGTGAACGGCGGTAGGTGTTTCCGAAACAGATGTTCGACGAGCGGGAAGTGCGTGCAGCCGAGGATGGCGCGATGCGGCGGCATTCCACCGGTTTCGCTCAAAAGACCGGCGATGCCCGCGCGCACGAGGTCTTCGAGATGCGCTTCGGGTTGCTTTTCCTCGATGGCTCCCGCCAACTCCGAGCAGATCTGCTGGACCACGGTGACCTTCGGGCAGCGCTTGCTAATTTCCTCGGGATAGACGCCGGACGTCACCGTGCGCGTCGTTCCGAAGACACCGATCGTGTCGGTGTTGTACTTCTGCGGGTATTGCGGCGACGTCACCGCCCACGGCGTTTGCGTTGCGGCTTCGACGGTTGGCGCGACGATGCCGAGCACATTATGCGTGCCCGCCCATTGGCTCTTCGGCAGCCACTCCTGCTGCAGGCGTCTCAACGCGACGGCGGTTGCGGTATTGCAGCCGAGCAGCACGAGTTTGGCGCCACGGCGAAACAGGTCTTCGACGCAGCCCTGTGTGTATTCGACAATCTCTTCGGAGGTCCGGTTGCCGTACGGCACGTGAGCGTGATCGGCAAGATAGACGACATCGACGGTCTTGAACCGCTCGACGAGCGTGCGCAGGACAGTCAGCCCGCCTAGGCCAGAATCAAAGACGCCGATCATGGAGCGAGTGTTTGCGATGGCGCGCGGTCAACGTCAACGCCCCATCGCTCAGGGATTACTCGGCCGCGGCGGATGGCGAGGTGCTCGGCGTCGCCCGGTCCTTGCCCTCGGTGTCCTGTTCTTTCAGGCTATGGAGCGAGGGCATCGACACCATATTGTAGCCGCAGTCGACGAAGTGGACTTCGCCAGTGACGGCGCCCGACAGCGGCGACAGCAGGTAAAGCGCCGAACCGGCGACTTCGTCGAGCGTCGGCGTACGCTGCAGCGGCGAGTTATCGCGCTGGTAGTTGAAGATGACCCGGGCGTCCGAGACGCCGGCACCTGAGAGCGTGCGCATCGGGCCTGCCGAAAGCGCGTTGACGCGGATGCCTTGCGGGCCGAGGTCTGCTGCAAGGTAACGCACCGAGGCTTCAAGGGCTGCCTTGGCGACACCCATGACATTGTACGACGGCACCCAGCGGGTGGCGCCACCATAGGACAGCGTGATGAGCGAACCGCCGTTCGGCATCAGCGCGGCGGCGCGTTTGGCGATCTCGGTGAAGGAGAAGCACGAGATGACCATCGAGTTGATGAAGTTCTCGCGCGTGGTGTCGGCGTAGCGGCCGGCCAATTCTTTCGGATCGGAATAGGCGAGGGCGTGCACGATGAAGTCGACGCTGCCCCATTCCTTTTTGATGCGATCGAAGACGTTATCGACGCTAGCAAGATCGAGGACGTTGCATTCCTCGATGATCTTGGCGCCGAGCGACTGAGCGAGCGGCGCGGCGCGGCGCCCGAATGCACCGCCCTGATAGGTGAAGGCAAGCTCGGCACCTTGACCCGCGAGCACACGCGCGATGCCCCAGGCGATGGAACGATCGTTGGCGACGCCCATCACCAGACCGCGTTTGCCCGCCATGATCGGGCCCGGCTTGGCAATATCGATGTCGGTCATTGGATGCCTCACTTTGTCACCAAAAGCACGTCCACGGACGTCAAACCAACCGCTTCCGCGCTTATATACTCGCATACTTGTTGCCCGTCTGCCGCCTGGAGAAAAGCCGGCGACAAACTGGGACGCCCTACTCAGGCATCGTGCCGGCCGAAGATAAGAGTGGCATTGGTTCCACCAAAACCGAAGCTGTTCGACATCACACAGTTAAGGTCGGCGTTGTCGATACGACTGCGGACGATCGGAACGTCGGCGAACGCTGGGTCCAACTCTTCGATATTGGCGCTTTCGCAGACAAAGCCGTTATTCATCATCAAAAGTGAGAAAATTGCTTCCTGGACGCCGATCGCGCCCAAAGAATGCCCGGTGAGCGATTTGGTCGCAGAGATCGGAGGAATTTTGCTTCCGAATACGGCTCGAATGGCATCGATTTCCTTGGCGTCCCCGACCGGCGTGCTGGTGCCGTGCGGGTTAATGTAATCGATTTTCGGCAAGCCCTTGCCGTCGAAGCCCTTGATCGCGAGCTGCATGCAACGGCCCGCACCTTCGCCGGACGGCGCGACCATGTCGTAGCCGTCGGAGGTCGCGGCGTAACCGATGACCTCGCCGTAGATTTTGGCGCCGCGCGCCTTGGCGCGCTCAAGCTCTTCGAGCACGACGACACCGGCGCCGCCGGCGATGACGAAGCCGTCGCGGTTTTTGTCGTAGGCGCGGCTGGCCTTTTCAGGCGTTGCGTTGAAGTGGCTCGACATGGCGCCCATCGCGTCGAACAGGTCCGACAAGGTCCAGTCGAGTTCTTCGCAACCACCGGCGAACATAACATCCTGCTTGCCCCATTGGATCAGCTCGGTCGCATTGCCGATGCAGTGGGCGCTGGTCGCGCAGGCCGAGGAAATCGAATAGTTGACGCCTTTGATCTGGAACGCCGTCGCGAGCGCGGCGGAAGGGCCGGAGCACATGGCTTTCGGAACTTCAAACGGTCCAATTTTTTTCGGACCGCCGGTTTCGAGTGTCGTTTCGGCGGCTTCGACAATGGCGCGCGTCGAGGGCCCGCCAGAACCAAGAATGACGCCCGTGCGTTCGTTGACGACGTCGGTCGGTTCGAGGCCCGCATCGCGGATCGCCTGATCCATCGCGATCCAGTTCCAGCCGACGCCAGGGTTCATGAAGCGGCGCGGCTTGCGCGGCACCATGCTTTCCCATTCGATATTGGGCGCACCGTGGACCTGACATTTGAAGCCTAGATCCGCGTACTTCTCGGCGTGCGAAATGCCGGACTTCCCCTCTCTCAGGGAAGAAAGTACTTCCTGGGTGTTATTTCCGATCGAGGAAACAACGCCCATTCCCGTCACAACAACGCGCCGCATGCGCTCCTAATCTCCTGCGATTCCTGCGTGCCCGCGAGGCGATCGTGGGCCGCGAGCAACGCTTAAGTGCCTTCGCTCGATTTGAGTAGGACCCTCAAGTCTTTGGCTGTGTATATCACTTCGCCGTCAGCTTTAAGGGTGCCGTCAGCTTCCGCCAGCTTCAACTTCCGGGCGATCACACGCTTCACGTCTATGACATATTCGAGATGTTTGACGTCGGGCGTCACTTCCCGCGTGAATTTCACCTCTCCAACGCCCGATGCCCGGCCCTGGCCGCTCAACCCGAGCCAGCCGAGGAAGAAGCCCGTAAGCTGCCACAGGGCGTCGAGGCCGAGGCATCCTGGCATCACCGGGTCGCCTTGGAAATGACAGGCGAACAGCCAGTCGAGGCGATCGTTGCCTGCGACCTTTAGTTCGGCCACGATCTGACCTTTGCCGTGGGCGCCACCGGTTTCGGTGATCGAGCTGATACGGTCCACCATGAGCATCGGCGGCAGCGGCAGCTGGGCATTGCCCGGTCCGAAAAGCTCGCCGCGCGCGCAGGCCAAAAGATCCTCAAATTCGTAGCTCGAACGGCGTTCCGCCATGTAATCCCTCGTCTCGTGGCCGGTCATGTTAGATTGGTTCAAAGGTGTTTGCCTGCGGCCACACGCCTGCGGGCTCCTAACACACCCCCGGCGTAACGCCTAGCCTCGCTCCCGTGGGCCTTGTAACTGCCCGTTTTAGGCGTAAATACTGTATTCTCGTCGCAAGTTGCGCGTTTTTTGTCCTATGATTATAGTTTGTGAAAGCGCCATGCTGCATCTTCATCGATGCAACGTGGGAACGTCAAAACGGTTGTTCAAACAGAAATGTCCGAGAATTTGCCACCCGACCCCGATATGAGCCAATTGGCCAAGATTCCTGGGATGCTGAAGCAGGCGGGTTTGCGCCCGACGCGGCAGCGATTGGCGTTGGGACGGCTGCTGTTTGAAAGCGGCGACCGGCATGTCACGGCGGAGCAACTTCACGCCGAGGTCGCGGCGCTTGGCGAACATGTGTCGCTGGCGACGGTCTATAACACGCTGCATCAATTCAAGCGCGCCGGGTTGGTCCGCGAATTGGCGATCGAGGGATCGAAGGCCTATTTCGATACCAACACCTCGAATCACAATCACTTCCTGCTCGAAAACAGCGGCGAGCTGATGGACATTCCGAGCGACGCCATTCGCGTCGAGGGTTTGCCGGAGCCGCCGGAAGGCATGAAGATCACGCACGTCGATGTCGTCGTGCGTCTGGCGAAGGATTGAGACGGCCGGCGAGCCTCTACGCCCGCCGTCGTCACTTGATCGTTTCGCCTTCGTATACGCCCCACAGCTTTTTCTGTTCGATATAGCCACTGTAGGTGTCGATCGTGACGCGGCACCATGTGCCGTCGCATGTGTGCAGGTCAGCGATGACGCCGGCTTCGACTTTCACAACGACATATGACGACTCGCTGTCGTTGGCTCGCACAGGAACGAGTGGCGGCGGTTTGCCGGACTTGCGTTCCCACGGCAGAACGAGCGCTGTCCTGCGACCGGATAAAAACGATTGCAGCAGCCAGCCGGTGGCGCCGTCGGCATCGCGAACTTTCCGCCAGGCGTTGAACTCCTTGACGATCTCGAGCGGAAGCCCGGCGCGGCGATAGACCCATCCGGTCGGATAGTCCGTTCCTGGACCGTTCCTGAGATTAACCCGATCCGATTTGAGACTGACGAAGCGGGGCACGGGCAAACCGCTGCCGGTCGGAGGTGCTTCGCCGGAGTGAGCGCCGGATGGGGTCACCGCCAGTGCGGCAAAAACGACTGAGGCGACATAGACAACCGACGCCAGCCCAAAGCGGATGCGATGGTGGAACGCGGTGCGATTTGATTGACGAAATAGCGATTCAGGCATCGGAAGCGTTTCGCGGAGCGCCTATGAATGAGCGGAGGCCGGGCGACGAAAATCCGTCGTGATATGTTATGGTGAAACAGCACTTTGTCTTCGCCAAGGCCATCTGTTAGACACGGGGCCGCACTTTCTCAAGCAGCCATAAGTCATAGAGTCGAACTCCCTCCGCCTTTGTGCAACGGAAAGCGAATGCAAGCCCCCTTGAAGAAACCGATTGTCGTTGTCACGCGCAAGCTCCCCGATGTGGTGGAGACGCGCATGTGCGAGCTGTTCGACACGCGGCTCAATGTTGAAGACCGGCCGATGAGTCATGCGCAGCTCGTCGAAGCCGTAAAAATTGCCGACGTGCTCGTGCCGACGGTCACCGACAGAATCGATCGATCGGTTCTGACCCAGGCTGGGCCGCGTCTCAGATTGATCGCCAACTTCGGCACCGGCGTCGATAACGTCGATCTCGATACCGCACGCAATCGCGGCATGCTGGTGACGAATACGCCGGGCGTCCTGACCGAAGACACCGCCGACATGACGATGGCGTTGATTCTCGCCGTGCCGCGGCGTCTCGCGGAGGGCGCAGCCTATATGCGCGATCCGGCAACGAAATGGTCCGGGTGGTCGCCGACCTGGATGCTCGGGAATCGCATTTACGGCAAGCGCCTCGGCATCATCGGCATGGGCCGCATCGGGCAGGCCGTTGCGCGCCGCGCCAAGGCGTTCGGGCTACAGATCCACTATCACAATCGGCGGCGCCTAGCAGAGGACGTTGAGGCGGAGTTCGAGGCGACCTTCTGGGAAAGCCTGGACCAGATGCTGACGCGCGTCGATATCGTCTCCGTCAATTGTCCGCATACGCCGGCGACCTACCATCTGCTGTCGGCGCGGCGGCTGAAGCTGCTGAAGCGGTCGGCTTACATCGTCAATACGGCGCGCGGCGAGGTCATCGACGAGAACGAACTGGCGCGTTTGCTTGAAACGGGCGCGGTCGCCGGAGCCGGTCTCGACGTTTTCGAACATGAACCCGCCGTCAATCCGCGCCTGCTCGCCTCCGAACGTGTCATTGCGCTTCCGCACATGAGTTCCGCGACGATCGAGGGGCGTATCGATATGGGCGAGAAGGTCATCATCAACATCAAGGCCTTTGCCGATGGGCATGCGCCGCCTGATCGCGTCCATGCCGCGATGCTGTAACCGTCGACCTTGCGATGCCGGTTCAGACGGGCGGGAGAGGTATCTCGTTCCAGACTTTCAATGTGGCGGCGATGTAGAACGCGATTGTCGCCACATATCCCGCCGAGAGCCATGCGAGTTCGCGGTTCGATAATGGCCGCAGCTTGGTCGCGTCGCTCGGTGCCGATCTGAAAATCGATGGCGCGATCAGCAGAAGAATGATCAGCAAAAGATAATCGCTGAAAGCGATTGCCAACCCGATGCCGACGCAGAAGGTCAGCGCGTAGACGGCGCGTGCCACGCCGGGGGCAAGCCGTGAGGCCATCGCCTGCAAGACGCGCCCGCCATCGAGTGGCAGGATCGGCAGCAGGTTGAAGCCGTTAAGCAGTCCGCTGATGAGCGCCAAGTCGGATATGAATTGGTCGCCGCTCTGGACGCTTAAAAAGATCCAGATGAGTGTCGTCAGCATGCTGAACGCCGGTCCCATCAGCGCGACGAAACCGCGTGTGGCTTCCGTTGCTCCAAGACTTTCGCCAATGGCGACGCCGCCGAAGAACGGCACGAAGTAAATGCCGCGGACCGGAATTCCGACCCATCGCATGGCGATGACGTGCCCGAGTTCGTGCAGCAGAATGACGATCAGCAGGCTTGCCGCGAGCGATCCGCCGAAGAGGGCGAAGAAGCTCGCGAACGTCAATGCGCCGGTCAACAGCGCCGTCCTGACCTGATCCATCGGCGTGCGATCGTTGTTTCCTGCCCGGGCTTCTGCCGTGCGTTGCAGGCTTTGGACTCCGCGAAGCACGGTCAACGGCATGATCAATCGCGTCGAAAATTTCGTGTGCGTCAGTTCGCATCGGTTTGTAATCACCGATTGCTGCTTGTCGCCGCTGACCGCGACGGCGCCGACGTAATCGTCGCCAAGCCGGTAAACCGGATCGCATTCGTTGATCAGGAGACGCAGCATAATCGCTTCGCCGGGGCGCTCATCGAGCACTTGATAGGTAAAGGGCAAGGCCTGATCGCCAACGCGGCAAACACCTGAAAAGACTCGGGGCCTGAGCGGGTCGGGCTCGGTATCGAGTTCGATCGGCGGTGTGCCTTCGAGCTTGATTTTATGGGCCGAGACAACCGACCAGCAGATGGTCTTCGGCGCATTGACAGTGCGCGATAGAACGTAGCTGCGCCGCTTGGTCCCGGTTAGGACGTCGATTGGAATGCGGAGCAGTTCTTTGAGCAGGAATATGATGCTCTCGAATAGCGACAGCACGCCGATCTCCACTCATTGGCGTGGTGATTAATGCACGGAAATAAGGCAGGCGCGAGCGCGCATTCGGAGATGCCGACAGCTATCGGCGGGGGGCTATTCGGCGGCGCAGGCGGGCCCGCCGGATTGGCGATGAACTGACAGATCGCGAATCGACGGCGCACGGCCCGAGAGCGGATTATCGGGATCCCAGGCCACCGAGACGATTTCGAAACGGGTCGCGAGCGCATCGTAGATCAGCAACCGGCCGGCAAGGCTATCACCGATCTTGAGAATTTCTTTTACGGTCTCAGTTGCTTGCAGCGTTCCGACGACGCCGGCCACCGGTCCGAGCACGCCGACTTCGGCACAGTTCGCCACGAGCCCTGCGGGAGGCGCTTCAGGAAAGAGGCAGCGGAGCGTCGGATAAGGCGTGCCGTCGTCGCTGTTTTCGTAGGGCTTGAACAGCGAGACGTAGCCATCGAACGAGCCGAGAGTCGCGTAGGCGAGCGGCCGTTTGGCGAGATAGCAGGCGTCGGAAACCAGATACCGCGTCGCGAAATTGTCCGAGCCATCGGCGACGATATCGTAGCGGCTGATGAGATCGAGGGCGTTGTCCGGGTTCAAGCGTACGGGATAGGTCTCAACCTGCACCATTGGATTGATGCGCAGAATTGCGTCGCGCGCGCTTTCGACCTTGGGGCGTCCCGCATCCCCTGTGCCGTGGGCGATCTGGCGTTGCAGATTGTCGATCGAGACGTGATCGTCGTCGATGATGCCGATGGTGCCGATTCCGGCGGCGGCAAGATACATCGCAAGCGGAGAACCAAGACCGCCCGCGCCGACGACGAGGACGCGCGCAGCCTTGAGTTTCTGTTGGCCCGGCGCGCCGACGTCGCGCAGCACGAGGTGGCGCTTGTATCGTTGCACCTCCTCGGCGGTCAGTGTCGGCATGCTTGCCTCATAGAATGTTCAGCGGTGTCAGCTGCGTGGTTGCGGATCGACGAACAGCTCGCTCGAAAAATAGCGTTCCGCGGACGACGGTGCAAATGTGACGATCGTTTTGCCCGCGTACTCGGGGCGCTTAGCGACGGAAATTGCGGCGGCGACGTTGGCGCCGGTCGAAATGCCGCCCGGAATGCCCTCGAGTTTGGCGACCCGGCGGGAGACCTCGAAGGAGGTGTCATTGTCGACGGTCACGACTTCGTCGATCAGATCGGTTTCGAGGTTGCCGGGGATGAAGCCCGCGCCGAGACCCTGGATTTTGTGGGGCCCCTTCGGCTGGCCGGAAATGACGGCGCTCGTGGTCGGCTCGACGGCGATGATTTTCAAGCCTGGAATGCGACCTTTGAGGGCGCGTGCGCAGCCCGTCAACGTGCCGCCGGTTCCGACGCCGATGACCAGCGCATCGACCTTGCCCTTGGTGTCGTTGTAGATTTCCTCGGCCGTGGTTTTCTCGTGAACGAGCGGATTCGCCGGATTATCGAATTGTCCGGGAATGAGCGCATCGGGAAACGACTTCGCCAGTTCTTCGGCGCGCGCCAGAGCTGCGGGCATACCGCCTGCACCCGGCGTCAACTCCAGCTCGGCTCCGAGATGGGTCAGAATTTTGCGGCGTTCGATCGACATCGTTTCCGGCATGACCAGGATCAATCGATAGCCGCGCGCCGCCGCAACGAACGCCAGGCCGATGCCCGTGTTGCCCGACGTCGGCTCGATGAGAACGGTTTTACCCGGCGTGATGCGTCCTTCCGCTTCAAGGACGTCGATCATCGCCACGCCGATGCGGTCTTTGACCGAGGACAGCGGGTTGAAGAATTCGAGCTTGAGCAGAATGTCGGCCTTGAGGCCATCGGCGGCCTGGATCTTGGCAAGACGAACAAGCGGCGTGTGGCCGATCGTTTCGGTGATGCTGTCG
>DATLJG010000365.1:0-5307 GCA_035538995.1 Hyphomicrobium sp.
CCAGATCAATCCCTTGATCAAGGACTACAACGGCCCAGCCTGTGCTTATGTTGCGGGGCCGTTTGGCGCTTACACGGCGAACAACAAAGGCGCGCGCTTCATCGATTGCGACTATTGGTCGGGTCAGATGATGCTGGAATTTTATCGCGAGCTACAGTCGGGGAATGGCCCCGTGTTCCTGAAGCTCAATCATCTGCATGAAAATACGATCGCCGAGATTGAGACCATCCTCCACAAGGTGGAGCGGCCGTCGCGTGGCACCTTCCATCAAGGGCGTGGCACCGACTATCGGGATTCGATGGTCGAGATGCATATTTCCGAGATCGGATTTTGCTCCGGCCATAGCGCGTCTGGCGTTTTTGTCGATGAGTTCGCACGCACCACCGTCGATGGGCTTTATGCGGCGGGTGACATGGCGAGCGTGCCGCACAGCTATATGCTCGGCGCATTCACGAACGGTTCTATCGCGGGGGAGCATGCCAGCGATTATGCCAAGGACATCGATCTCGCCGATATTGATGCGGAAGATATCGCTCGCGAACGCGATCGTGTTTTAGCCCCGACGAAGCGCACCGACGGCATTCCGCCTCATCAAATCGAGTACAAGACACGCCGCTTCGTAAATGACTATCTGCAACCTCCCAAGGTGCCACGGAAATACGAGCTGGCGCAGGCGCGCTTTGCCGAAGTTCGGGAAGACCTCGAAGACAAGATGATTGCTTCGAATTCGCATCAGTTGCTGCGTGCGCTCGAAGCAGCGTCCATTCTCGACTGCGCCGATATGGCGGCGGCCGCATCGCTATTCCGTACCGAGAGCCGCTGGGGACTTTATCATTTGCGTTCCGACTACGAAGGTCGCGATGACGAAAATTGGCGTTGCCACACGTTACTCGGAAAATCGAACGGGCGTACGAGCTGCGAGAAGCGCGCCATAGAGCCTTACGTCGTTCCGATCACGGATGATGAAAAGGACATTTATTATCGTCAGCGCGTCGGCAGCGATGCCCGATAATCGGAATGGGACACACCTATGAGTGACGTATTCGAAAGTTTTGCCGATTTGGACGCATTGTCGGACGAACTGCGTTCGGACGACGCGGAGCGACGGCGTGTTGCCATCATCGAACTCGGCGATTCCGGAGAGCCGGCTGCTGTTTCATTGCTGGCGGGCCTATCGAATGACCTTGACGCCGGGGTGCGCCGTCAAGCTGCGATCGCGCTGGGCTCCTTCGACGGCTCCGAAACCGCGGCGGCGCTGGGTCAGTTGCTTGTCGATGCAGACGTCGATGTCGCATCGGCCGCCGCCGATAGCCTAGCGGAACTGAAAGAACCGGATGCTGCCGCGCCACTATTGGCGTTTGTTGGAAATCCCTCGACCTTTGTTCGAGAAAGTCTCTACCGCGCTCTGAAAGCACTGCGGAATCGAGAGTCGCTCGAACCGGCACTCAAGGCGCTCCGCGATCCGGAACCCTCGGTACGGGTGCAGGCGGTAGGCGTCATCGGCTATCTCAAATTGGAAGAGACATTGCCGGCGTTAAAGCACGCGGCATTGGACGAAGATGCAAACGTTCGCCGTGTGGCGATCAATGCGCTCGTCTTCTCACGATCTCCGGCTGCGGCGAACACAATTGCCGTGGCTTTGAGGGACGAAGACTGGAGCGTGCGCGAAGCTGCGGCGGGTGCGTTGGCCCAAAGTCCTGCGGGTGCAACTCACAGCAACGAACTCGTCAACATTTTGGACGACAGCTTTTGGCAGGTGCGTTTGAGCGCCATTCGAAGTCTCGGAAAATTGGAAGTTCGCCACAGTGCTGCGTCGATTGCTCGGGAACTCAACAACGCCCAGCCAAACGTTCGCAAAGAAGCCGCAGCCGCGCTCGGAGCCATCAAAGAGCCGTCGTCGCGCGAGGCGCTTCTTGCGGTCGCGGACGATCCTGATGCGGATGTGAGGAAGAATGTGCGCTGGGCTCTTCAAGAGCTGGACCGCGAGCAGCAGAACGGTTGACGCCGAGCGCAGCCCAATTTCTTCTAAAGCAGACGACGCGACATCATCGCGGATGAAATCGATTGCTTTAGCTGTTTCTGTGATTTGTTTATTCGAAATCTAGGCATAGTCTGGCTCTGCGCTATAGCAGCGGAGAGCAACAATGAAACAGACATATCTTACTGTCGGCGCGCTACTTATGGGGCTTGCTACGATTGGCAGTGCTCCATCGCATGCTGGTGGCGGCGTATTCCATTCCCGATCCGCGGGGCAGGTCGCGGCATGCACCAGATATGGAAACTACCCATCATGCTATACGGCTCAGTTGCAGCGAAGCATGACGGGAAAGAAGCTCGGGCTTCATCACGGAACACGCATCGACTGCGGCCGTGACTGTGAAAACACGTTGCGGGAAGCGACCGTCGATTTCTGGGACACAATGCGTGAGAACGGTGGCTGATTCATAGCCCGTCGATAAAAAAGCAAGAGGGCTGCATCCAAACGGAATGCTGCCCTCTTTCCTTTATTGCTGGGAAGGGTGCCTCTCAACGGATGGAGGCACGCTCCGACGATTAGAATTTGATCTGAGCACCGGCGGTGAAAAACTCGATCGAGTCGAGGCTGGCATTTGCCTCGGCTATTCCGTCGGTCGTCGTGACGTCGAGCTTGACGTGCTTATAGTCGAAATAGAGGTCCATCACCTCGTTGAGGCTTTGATTGAGCCCAATTCCCCAACCCTCAATCCGGGAGTTGGCAACTTGATTCAGGCCTGTTCCAAGATCGGCGACGTTGAGAATTTGACCATTGCTCCCGAACCCGGCGCCCCGATCGAGCTGAAAATACTCGCCGAAGATCGTCGTCTTTCCGAGCGGAATGAACTTGCGTTCGAGGCCAGCCTGGAGCGTCCAGAACGTGGTGTTCTCGTCAACGTCGCGGCCGTAGAGATCATCCAGCCCCGCATCATGCAGCCGGCCCCAGGCTCCGGAAGCATAGAGACCGGTTTCGGTATGCAGGATCGAACCGCTGAGGCCGATCTCGCTCGTATCGCCAACGCCGCGTTGATCAGAAGGCGAGCTGTGATCGTTCGCTCCGGTGTAGGCGACGCCGCTTGCGAGTTGGAACCCGGAAAATTCTCCGGCATAGCGCAACGCGACGCTCCAATGATCGTCTTCGCCCCAGGACGCCGAGGCGGTGAAGCCTGCGACGGTCGGAGACTCATATTTTGCGATGTTGAAGCGATGACCTTCGCCGGGAGCTGCCTGCTGTGCGCCTTGCGCCACGAAGCTGCCCCAGTGGACGTCGGTCAGCGTTCCATCCCGGCGGCGCAAGAAAAAGCCGGAGTTCTGGTCGCCGAACGTGTTGCCCCAACTGTTCGTGAAGGAAAAGTGGCTCGTGTTAGCGAGATTGATCTCGGTGATGCCGTCGGACGCTTCCGACGTCTGCCCCACCCAGAGCTTGCCGTAGTCCTTGCCACTCAAATACCAGGCGCTATGGCGAACACTCACGCCGTTGGCCGATGAGCCACCGTCGGGATTGTCCTGATTGACGCGATCCTCGCGGGCGCCGCGCAAACCGAGTTCAAGCAGATAGCCGGCGGTCCAATCTTTCGAAATTTGCGCCTGTCCCAGGAAGCGAACGCGGTCCTGCGCCGTTTCGTTCGTCACGACGTAGGCATTGCGCTCGCGGCCATCATCCCAAAACAAGACCGCTTCGTTGACAAAGCCCGAAACGGTCAGAGAAACTTTGCGATTGCCCTTGCGCGCCGTCGTTGCTTCGAGTTCGGCGATGCGTTCTTCGAGATCTGCGCAGCAATCTCCCCCAAGATCTGCTGCAAAAGCTGGTGTTACGCTTGCTAATAGCAAACCGGAAAATGCGAGCCCCAAAGCGGCGTGCGCTTTAGTTGTGGTGCCCCCGAACATCCCTATACCTCCACGGTCAAACCAAATGATCGGCACCCCGCGGACGCACATCCCCAGACGATTGTGCTGCCGTTTAACGCACCGGCGATAGCCCACGCATTCGGCGCGGGCATCGCTGGTTGAGGTCCGATTGGAGGAACTAAGGCGTAGCGAAAATCAAAGATGAAATGAGAAGTTGTGCGTAGGTTATGAAATGACGAGCGATATCCATTTCGGATTATGTGATTTGCAGAAGCAAATCGGTGTTGCGTATTTCGTTATTACGGAAGCGCTGGAAAGCTATGTGGCGAGAGAAATAAATTTCCCGGATTTGGGATCGTCGTCAGGCCGGCATAAAGCAAATTGAGACGTGTTGAGAAATTGAGCCCGAGCGTTTGCCGAGAGAACGATCTGCTTCAGCAGAGGGCCGTCCGCCAAGCGGTCAGTCGCTGTGTCCTTTGAGGCTTCATGTTGTCGCGGCGTTGGGGCCGCTTTAATCGAGAATTCTGCTGGCGGGTGTCGCTTTTTGCCGGAACGCAGATATCGGCCACCAGACCCATGCCGCGATCGCGAGTGGCAACCCGACAGCAAGCCACGACATCACGTCCCAAAGGCCGTCGCCGACAAGAGCAAAGATCAGCCCCACGCCACTGACCAGGGCGATGATTGCCGGGAGGCGATAGACGCTGCGCTCCGTTGTCTTGGAAAGCACTTGCTGGCTCATGTCGGTATTCTCTCGGCAACGGAAAAGCTGGCGCCTTCGAGCGCTTGGCCGGCAGGTGCGCGACGCCGTGCGATCCAGAGATACAATCCCGTTATCAGAATGATGATCGTCACGAGATCGAGGATCGCCCAGATGATTTTCAGCGGCATTCCTCCGTAGTCGCCGAAGTGCAGCGGCTTCGATATGAGGAGCGCGGTCACGTACCAGGGCATGTCACGCATGTCCGTAAAGGCGCCGGTTTCCGCGTCGATCACCACCGGCTTCAACAGCCGCGAGGTCACCGGCGTATTGCCTTTGAAGAAAATGACGTAGTGGGCCGGTCCGGCGAATATCGTGCCCGGGAAAGCCAGCGTTTGCGGCTCCATATCAGGGAGCTTTCCGCGCGCAAGTTTCACTGCGTCTTCGATGGAAGCGAGCTTCGTCGGAGCGGGTTTATCTTTTCCGTCGCCAAGCATCTCGGTCAGTTGCGTGTATTGCCATATCTTGACGACAAGATCCGCCCACGTGTTCAGAATCCCCGTTCCGCCGACGACAAGCATCCAGGCAACGACAATGATTCCGAGAAAGTTATGCCAATCCAGCCAGCGGACAGGGCGCGCCCGCGACTGACGGATTTCGCCAAATTTCAATTTTCGCATGAACGGTGCGTAGACGACGATACCGGAGATGATCGCGGCGACGAAGAAGGCGCCCATCAGACCGAG
>DATLJG010000366.1:0-2737 GCA_035538995.1 Hyphomicrobium sp.
GTGCGCAGACCTTTTTCCAATACGCGGGCGATGGCCTGATCGACGAGATCGGCTTCCTTGCCCATGTCGAAGGAATAGCGCAGCGCCATGCCGAAAGACGCAATGGTCGCAATCGGATTGGCGAGGCCCTGGCCGGCGATATCGGGCGCCGAGCCGTGCACGGGTTCGTAGAGCGCTTTCGGGCGGCCGGTTTTCGGATCAGGGGCGCCGAGCGATGCCGACGGCAACATGCCGAGCGAGCCGGTCATCATCGCGGCTTCGTCCGACAGCACGTCGCCGAAGAGATTGTCGGTGACGATGACGTCGAACTGCTTCGGATTGCGGATGAGCTGCATGGCGCAATTATCGGCCAGAATGTGCTCCAGCTTCACGTCGGGCGCGTACGATTTGTGAACCTCGGTGGCGACCTGCTTCCACAGCACGCCAGTGCGCATGACGTTGTGCTTTTCGGCCGAGTGAACGAGGTTGCGGCGCTTGCGGGCGAGATCGAAGGCGACCTTGGTGATGCGCTCGATCTCATGCGTCGTATAAAGCTGCGTATCGACGGCGCGGCGTTCGCCGTTTTCCAGCGTCACGATTTCCTTCGGTTCGCCGAAGTAGACGCCGCCCGTCAGCTCGCGCACGATCATGATGTCGAGACCTTCGACAAGTTCGCGTTTGAGGCTCGAAGCATCGGCGAGGGCCGGATAGCAAATTGCCGGACGCAGATTGGCGAACAGGTCGAGATCCTTGCGCAGGCGCAGCAAGCCCGCTTCGGGGCGATGCTGGTAGGGAACGCTCGCCCATTTCGGCCCGCCGACGGCACCGAACATCACGGCGTCGGCCTTCTGCGCCTTGGCCATGGCGTCATCGGTGATGGCGACGCCGTGAGCATCGTAGGCCGCGCCGCCGACCAGATCGCGCTCGATATGGAAGCGTGCCGTATTGCTCTTGGCATTGAAGAATTGGATCAGCCGCTCGACCTCGGCGATCGTCTCGACGCCGATCCCGTCACCGGGGAGGAGCAAAAGCGAATGCGTGGTCATGTGGCTGCGATCCTTGGCCAAGTCGTTAGCGAAATCAGTTGCCGGAGTGCTAACGTTCCGGCTGCCGCCGGGCAAGCGCCTGCCGGCAAAAAGGCACTTTGGCGCAGAGGGCAAGATGCGGAACGGAGCGAGATGGTTAGCGATCATCGGCGCTTTTTGTGCGTCCTGGGGCGCGGGTGCGATGGCTGCCGACGATCAGCCGGTGTTGTCGCTGCCCTTGGCCTGCGTGCCGCATCAAACCTGCTTCATTCAGACCTATGTCGACCGTGATCCGGGGCCTGGATTTCGCGACTATGGCTGCGGCACCGCTACGTATGACCGGCACAGCGGCGTCGATTTTCGTGTTCTCTCTGCCGAAGTCACCAAGGCAGGCGTGCCGGTTGTCGCGGCGGCCGATGGCACGGTGAAGGCTCTTCGCGACGGCGTGCCGGACGAATTCTTCAAGCCGTCGGGCACAGATGACGTCGCGGGGCGTGAGTGCGGCAACGGCGTTATTCTCGATCACGGCGCGCAATGGGAAACGCAATACTGCCATATGCGGAAAGGCAGCATCCGGGTTCGCAAAGGGCAGACGGTCAAGCGTGGCGAGCAGATCGGCGAGGTCGGATTTTCGGGAATGGCGAGCTTCGCGCACGTGCATCTCAGCGTCCGGCACAATGGCAAAATTATCGATCCGTTCTTGCCGGAGGACGTTGCGGGGGGCTGCGTCAACGATCCGAAGGGGCCCGGTCTTTGGCAGCCGTCGATGGCCGCATCGTTTCCTTACCGGAACGGCGAACTGCTGACGGCGGAATTTGCCGGCGCGCCGCCCAACGCCGACGCATTGGAAATCAATCACCGGGATATCGTGCCGCTCAGTCCGACATCGGCAGGATTGGTGCTCTACGGCCGCTTCATCAACCTTCGCAAGGGCGACCGCGTGCGCTTTACGGCATCGGGGCCGGAGGGAGATGTTGTCGAGGAAACGGCGGCGCCGCTGAAGCGGAACATGGCAACCTACGTTGCGTTCGCGGGCAGGCGCCGAGGCGAGAGGCCGTGGGCGACCGGTCACTACGAAGGCCGCGTGCAGCTTTTGCGCGACGGCGGCGTGATCGCGGCAAGCTTGGCGAGCATCGATCTCAAATGAGCATCAGCCCGCAAAGGGCAACGGAAACGCCAGCGTGAACCCGCCGAAGGTTGCGACGGCACCGAGCGCTCCGAGAACGAAACTTCCGAACAGCAGCAGATTACCGCCCGATATGATGGCGACGGACGCCAGAACGATGGCGATCTGCAGCAAGGCTTGGCCGTAATCGAAATACGGCCCTTGCTGCTCGGCTCGGTCGCGGAGGGCTTCGAGCGTCTTGCCCTTATTGAAAAGCTCGTCGAGGCCTTCGCCGCTTTTGGGATCGCTGGTGAGTTTTTTGTCCTGCTCGCGATAGTCGGCGATCTTTGCTTCGATCGATTTTTTTACGTCGTCGGGCATTGTCGGCGCCGTCTTCAGCATCATCTCAAATTCATCGGTATGAAGACGAAGGGCCTGCCGGCGCGCATTCTTGGCCTGGAAGAAAGCCCAGACATTGGAAGCGGCAATATACTGTTCGGTCGAATCTTGGTTGGCGTTGCTGCCGCCAAGGCTGCAGATCGCGAGGACGACCGCGAGGATGCCGATATAAACGCCGACGAGGCGATCGCGGCTTTTGGAATTTTCCCGATCGGCGTCGCGTGCCAAC
>DATLJG010000367.1:0-5355 GCA_035538995.1 Hyphomicrobium sp.
GGGCTCGTCGTCGAGGACGGATCGAGCCAGAGCCATGTCGCCGTCGTCGCCAAGGCGCTCGGCATCGCGGCGATCGGCCAGGCGGCGGGCATCGTCGATCGTGTTTCGGCGGGTGACGCGGCTATCGTCGATGCGGTGACGGGCGAAGTTCATCTTCGGCCGACGAGCGAGGTCATCTCGGCCTATTCCGACAAGGTGCGGTTCCGGGCCCGGCGGCAGAAGCGTTATCAGTCGTTACGCGACCGTCCGGCGATCACCAAGGACGGCGTCCGCATCGCGATGATGATGAATGCCGGGCTACTGGTGGACATGTCGCATCTGATTGAATCGGGTGCCGACGGCGTCGGGCTCTATCGTACCGAGCTGCAGTTCATGTTGTCGGAATCGTTTCCGAGGCTCGACCGGCAGACGCAGCTTTACCGGTCGGTGATCGAGGAGGCGCAAGGCAGGCCGGTTGTGTTCCGCTCGCTCGATATCGGCGGCGATAAGGTTCTGCCGTACCTTCGGCAGCCGAAAGAAGAAAATCCGGCGATGGGCTGGCGCGCCATTCGCATGGCGCTCGATCGGCCGGAGCTTTTCCGGCTGCAGATCCGCGCGCTCTTGAAGGCGGCGGCGGGGCGCGAACTGCGGGTCATGATTCCTATGGTCTCGGCGGCGTATGAACTTGGCGCGATCCACGCCTTGATCGAGCGCGAGAAAGCGTTCCTGTCGAAGCACGGGCACGGGCTGCCGATCAACATTCTCGTCGGGGCGATGTTCGAAGTGCCCGCCTTGCTGTTCGATCTCGAAACATTTTTATCGCGGGTCGATTTCGTGTCGATTGGCTCGAACGATCTCATGCAGTTTTTGTTCGCAGCGGATCGCACCAATGCGCGCGTCGCCAGCCGCTTCGATGTTCTGACGCCGTCGCCGCTGCGGGCGCTTCGCACACTCATCGAGGCGGCGAAGCGGCATGACGTGCCGGTGACGCTTTGCGGCGAGATGGCCGGCAGTCCGCTCGAAGCGATGACGTTGATTGGGCTCGGTCTGAGGTCATTGTCGATGGCACCCGCCTCGATCGGCCCGATCAAGTCGATGATCCTTTCACTCAACGCGAAAAAAACCGCGGCGTGCGTCGAGACTCTTCTCAAGGAAGGTGCCAAAGACGTGCGCATGTCCTTGCAGCAATTCGCTGAAAAGGAAGGCGTCGAACTCGACGGCTGAACGCGCAGAAAAGGTCTTTGACAAAAAGACTTTTTTAACCAAGATGGAGGTGAGGGTTGAGGGGCCGGTGCGTAGTGCCGGATAGTGTATGCGTCGGGGCGTTGGGCAGAACGTTTCGGTTGGCGGGCGTGCGCAGACAGAGCGCGCGGTACGCAGCCGCGATGAATTTTCAAATCAGATCGATACGTCGCAGGATCGGGAGCTCATTGCCCGGTTCTTTAGAGACTTGCGCCGCGCCTTGCGGCTAACGCTTCCGCAAGCGGCGCAGTACCTGCGTGTTCATCCCGAAATCATCGAGGTTCTTGAAACCGGGCAGGTGGAGTACCTGCCATCGTGGCCGCAAACCGCGCAGATTATTCTGGGCTATACGGCGATGGCGGGCGTCGACGGGCGTCCGGCGCTCAATGCCGTCGGGGCGTTGACGGCCTCGATCCAGGAGCCGCAGCCGCCAGTCTGGCAGCCTCCGGTTTGGCAGCCGCCAGTTTCACAGGCACCCGTTTCACCGGCACCAGTTTCATACGCCCAGGTTTCGCAGACCCCGGTTTCCCAGGTCCCAGTTTCGCAGGGATGGAACGACGAGGAGGCTCCCGAGAAGGAGCCGTCCGGCCGTCAGTTCATGCGCGCACGTTCGGCGATTGCAAACGGGGCCCGGCGTCTGCCCAAGGACGCCATCCACCAAATCCGGGAGCGGCCACAGCGGGCTCTTTATGCTCTGTCGCTGCCGCTGTTCGCCGTGCTCTTTTTCCACGCCTCGATTTTCGGCTTGATCGCACGCCCGTTCAGTGCGGCAGTGAACCAGGCCAGCGCCTATTTTCAGGAACATTTTGCGCCGGTCCGTGACGGCTTTCGGTGGATTGAGGTCAGCGATCCGCGGTCGCGTCGCGGCGACAAATTGCAGATCGCGGGCGGTTCGTATTAGATGCGCGCCGATTGAAGGTCGCGCGTTGTGAAGCGCGGCTGAACCGGATCGCATCACTCGGACATCATGACCTCATTGCCGCGCGATAAACTCGACCGCCTTTTTGAGCGCTGGATGGCCATCCAGGACGAACTCAATCATGGCGTGTCGCAGGCTGCCTACGTCAAGCTGACGAAGGAGTTTTCCGAACTCTCGCCGGTCGTGGCCCAGATCGAGGCGCTGCGTAAGGCAGAGATCGAGAAGACCGATCTCGAACAGATGATCGCCGATCCATCCGCCGACAAGGAGATGGTCGATCTCGCGTATAGCGAGCGCACGGCCCTTTCCGAGCGCATTGGCGAACTGGAGCAGAAACTTCGGATCGCACTGCTGCCGAAAGACGCGGCCGACGAGAAAAGCGCCATTCTCGAAGTTCGCGCGGGCACGGGCGGCGACGAAGCCGCTTTGTTTGCGGCCGACCTTTTTCGCATGTACTCGCGTTATGCCGACCTCAGAGGCTGGAAGGTCGAGGTCATTTCGGTTTCCGAGAACGATCTCGGCGGCTACAAGGAGATCGTCGCTTCGATCACCGGCGAAGGCGTGTTCGCGCGGCTGAAATTTGAATCGGGCGTGCATCGGGTGCAGCGCGTTCCGGCGACGGAGGCCAGCGGGCGTATTCACACCTCGGCGGCGACGGTTGCAGTGCTGCCGGAGGCCGAGGAACTCGATATCGATATCAAGGCCGATGACATCCGCATCGATACGATGCGCGCGGGCGGCGCCGGCGGTCAGCACGTCAACAAGACGGAAAGCGCCGTGCGCATTACGCATCTGCCAACCGGAATCGTCGTGGTTTCGGCGGAGAAATCGCAGCATCAGAACCGGCGCTTGGCGATGAACGTCCTGAAGGCGCGCGTTTACGAGCTTGAACGCGAGAAGGCGGCGAACGAGCGATCGGATGCACGTAAATCGCAGGTCGGATCGGGCGATCGTTCGCAGCGAATTCGGACCTACAACTTTCCACAGGGCCGCGTCACCGATCATCGGATCAATCTGACGCTTTACAACCTCGACGAAGTACTTGCGGGCACGGGCCTCGATGGTCTCGTTGACGCGCTCATTACCGATCATCAGGCGACGATGCTCGCTGAGTTGAGCGCCGCGTAACCGGACGGGCGATGGGCGTGCACGCGGATCGACACACATTCCATTCCGATCAGACGCTCGGCGCGGCCTTGGCGCAGATGACGCGGGCGTTTGCGGACGCTGGACTTGAGTCGGCGCCGCGCGATGCACGCGCATTGCTGCAAGGTCTTCTCGGTATCGACGGCGCGGCTCTGCTGACGCGATCAGACCTGCCGCTTGGAACGCCGGCGGATCGTATCGGTGACGCGGTCCGGCGGCGGATCGCGCATGAGCCGGTGTCGCGAATTCTCGGCGTGCGCGCGTTCTACGGCCGCGATTTTATCGTCACGCCGGATGTGCTGGATCCGCGTCCCGATACCGAGACGATTGTTGACCACGCGCTGGAGATCGTCGCGCGGGCGGGACTGACGAACGGGCCGCTTCGTATCGCGGATATCGGAACGGGTTCGGGTATCCTGCTTGTGACGTTGTTGGCTGAGTTACCGCGTGCGTCCGGCGTCGCGACCGATATCAGCGAGGCGGCGCTTGCCGTTGCGAAAGAAAACGCCGAGCGATTGGGCGTCGCCGGGCGCGCCACATTCATCGCGACATGTGGTCTCGACGGGTGTTCAGAGACTTTTGATTTGATCGTCTCCAATCCACCTTACATTGAGACGCGCGAGATTGCGGCCTTGGATCCCGAGGTCCGTGACTTTGACCCGCATTTGGCCCTGGACGGTGGCTCGGACGGCTTGAGCGTCTATCGCGAGATCGCAAACAGCACCCAAAACGCGGATCGCCGGGCTCACCTGATTGTCGAGGTTGGATCCGGTCAAGCCGCTGATGTAGAAAGAATTTTCGGGACCACCAATTGGGTGCCCCTGGGCCGCAAAAAGGATTTGGGCGGCCACGACCGGTCTGTTGCATTCGAGATACATCCTTAACGCCATCAATGATTTCTATTTGCGCAATTACGTTTCCGAGGTAATATCACCGTCGACGAGTTTGATCGGATGTGCCTGGAATAGGCGACCCCGCGAATGCGGAGCGAGAAGCCGGCCGTCCTATCTCAAATCATCAGCGCAAATTTCGCGGACGTGCACGTCCGCTGAATGGCAGGTGTCGAGCCTCTTAATCTCGATGCTGCGAGCGCGGTGAGAACGCTCCTTGCAGACGTTTGTACGTGAGTCACAGTCGTCGGGGCAGGGATAACGCGATTTGCCCGAATTGCGGGCGGATGAAGCCAAGGGGCTGCAGCCTGTGTGGGGCACAGGCGCCTTCTAGGATCGTTTTTGGGATTGGATCGGAGATCCATGACGCGGCCCATCGTTGATGAGCATGCGTCCACGTTAAAATATCAACGATTGTGAACGGGAGCCCATGAGGCAAGGACAACAGAACCGCCGTGGTCGCGGTCGAAACAATAACAACAACCGCAAATCACAAAATCCTTTGATGCGTAGTTTCGAGAGCTCGGGACCGGACGTAAAGATCCGTGGCACGCCCTCTCACATTGCGGAGAAGTATGTTTCGCTGGCGCGCGACGCGCTGTCCTCAGGCGATCCGGTCCTGGCGGAAAACTATCTTCAGCACGCCGAGCATTACAACCGCATCATCCTCGGCTATCGCGAGCAGATGGCGCAGCAGGGCGGCATCGATCCACTCGGCAACAACGGCGCCGCTCGCACCCACACTCTTGCCGGTCCCGGAGACGGTGATGGCGATGAGTTCGGGGATGAGGACGGCGACGAGTTCAACGTCCAGGGGCAGCCGGCGCAGGGCGAAGGTCCTCAGCAGCAGCCGTTCCAGCAGCAGCCGCGCAACTTCGATCATCAGAACCGCTACGACAATCGCCAGGACAACCGCCAGCCGCGGCATGACCGGGAGCGCTACAACAACCGGTCCGATCGAGACGGGCAGCGCTTCGACCGCGACCGTGGCGAGCGTCAGGATTTCCGCGGTGACCGCCACGAGCGCAATGGTTCCGGCGACAATCGCTATCGCGACGATCGGCGTTCGCACGGCAATAACTCGGATGGTCCGCAGGGTGATAACGGCTTCCGTCGCCGCGAGCGCTATCAGGGTCCGAACGGCGGCGATCGTGATCGCGAGTACGGCAACGGCGCAAA
>DATLJG010000368.1:0-2523 GCA_035538995.1 Hyphomicrobium sp.
TCTCGTGCCCCAGCGCGAAACCGGCATGACGGCTTACGAGATGATGCTCTCGGAAAGCCAAGAGCGCATGCTGATGATCCTGAAGCCCGAGCGCGAGGCGGATGCGAAAGCCATCTTCACGAAGTGGGGCCTCGACTTCGCGGTCATCGGCAAGACGACCGATACCCAGCGCATGATCATCAAGCACAAGGGCCACGTCGAAGCCGATCTGCCGGTGCCGGTGCTTGCGAACTCGGCGCCGATGTACAAGCGGCCTTACATCGAGCCGAAGAAGCCCGCGAAGATTTTGCCCGAGTGGGTACCCGCGCCAAATTCGATCCTCGGTACGCTGAAAGACATGATGGGCGGCCATCATCTCGCATCGCGCCGCTGGATCTGGGAACAGTACGATCACATGGTGATGGGCGACACGGTCGGCCGTCCCGGCGGCGATGCAGGCGTCGTGCGCGTGCACGGCACGCAGAAGGCGATCGCGGTCGCGTGCGATGTGACGCCCCGTTACGTCACCGCCGATCCGGAAGTCGGCACGAAGCAGGCCGTCGTCGAGACCTGGCGCAATCTCACCGCGACCGGCGCCGATCCGCTCGCCATCACCGACAACATGAACTTCGCCAATCCGGAGCGGCCCGAGATCATGGGCCAGTTCGTCGCCAGCGTACGCGGCATGGGCGAAGCGTGCACCGCCCTCGACTATCCGGTCGTTTCAGGTAACGTCTCGCTTTACAACGAAACCAATGGCGTCGGCATTCCTCCGACGCCTGCGATCGGCGGCGTCGGCCTCATTCCCGATGCGTCGAAGATCGCCGACATTCGCCTCAAGACCGAAGGCAACGTGCTGATCGTCATCGGCCGCGAGGATGGCCATCTCGGCCAGTCGCTCTATCAGCAGCATGCGACCGGCAAATTCGAAGGCGCGCCGCCGCCGGTCGATCTCGAAGCGGAGATCAAAGCCGGGCGTCTCATTCGATCGCTGATCCGTGAAGGTCGCGCGCTCGCCGTGCACGATTGCGCCGACGGCGGATTGCTCGTCGCGATCGCCGAGATGGCGCTGGCGGGCGGCAAGAACGGCCTGTCACGCGAAGCCACGGGTCTCGGCGTCGAACTCTACGCCTACGAAGGTAAGGTTCCGGCGCATGCGATCTGGTTCGGCGAGGACCAGGGCCGCTACGTCGTCGAGGTGACGCCGCAGAAAGCGGAGGAAGTTTTGGAGCGTGCGCGCCTGCTCGAACTTCCGGCGCGCATCATCGGCCGCGTCGGTGGTTCCGCGATCGCGCTCAAAGGCGAGACGGCGCTGCCGCTTGCCGAGCTTCGCGCCGCGCACGAAGGTTTCCTGCCGAAGCTGATGGGTGGTTGATTGCGGATAGCTGATCCTCCTATCACGTCATGGCCGTGAAGGCGGCCATCCACGACGACCACCAACAAGCGTTGTTTTGAGGCTTGTCTGGATCCCGGCCTGCGCCGGGATGACGTTGAGGATAGATACGACCGCCGCTTAGAATTAAGGAACGAAATGCAACGCGCACGCTTTCCAATGATGATCGCTCTTGGCGTCATGCTTGCCTCATGTATCGCATTTGAACCAACCCGTCCCGCAATCGCAGAACAAGGATCGCAAATGACCACGACCGCCTCCGGCCTCCAATACGAAGACACCGTTGTCGGCACGGGCGCGACGCCTGCCACCGGCCAGACTTGCGTCATGCATTACACGGGCTGGCTCTATCAGGACGGCAAGAAAGGCGCGAAGTTCGACTCGTCGTTGGATCGCGGACAGCCCTTCGAATTTCCGATCGGCACCGGCCGCGTCATCAAAGGCTGGGACGAAGGCGTCGCGACGATGAAGATCGGCGGCAAGCGTACGCTGATCATTCCGCCCGCTCTTGGCTACGGCGCGCGCGGCGCCGGCAGCGTCATTCCGCCGAACGCCACGCTGATGTTCGACGTCGAATTGCTCGGCGTGAAATAGCGGGAGGCGTCATCCCGGCGAAGGCCGGGATCGAGACGAGCCTCAACACAAAACATGTTGATCGTTGCCGTGGATGGGCGCCTTCGCGGCCATGACGGGACTTCGATGTTCACCCCCCAGTTCGCTCGCTTTTCATCCTGGCGGGACTGGAATTGAGACAGAGTTCAACGAGCGTCGCGTCGTTGGCTTGACTGGGCCCCGACCTGCGTCGGGGTGACGAAGGCAAGAAAATGCCTCAGGCGTGCCCATCGCGGATGCGTTTGCAATTTGCAGCGGGGTGCATCACCCCACGTCATGGCCGGGCTTGACCCGGCCATCCAGAGCCGTTTGCCGCGCCGTTCCGTCCTGTTGCCCTGGATGGCCCCTCGGAGGGCGGCCATGACGTGAAGGGGTGCGGACGTTCGGGTGATGACATCCGAGAACATGCTTCTGTTGGAAACAAACTCCTAAACCAATGTCATGGCCGGGCTTTCGAAGACGTCGTCCTTGGCGAACTCACGCTTATCTGGCTCCAACTTCCAAAATATCCCGGGTGAATTTGGCAAGGCTGCCATTGC
>DATLJG010000369.1:0-6648 GCA_035538995.1 Hyphomicrobium sp.
CACTTGGACCCTCTTCACGCATAGCCTGGGTCCGGTGACATTCTCTCTCAATGCCGTGTTCTTTATCGGTGCGATTCTGATGCTGATCACTTTCGCGATCCAGCATCGCGGCATTCTCGGAACGGCCAGCGTTCAGAAATACATCGGCTTGCTTGTGATCATTCCGATGCTGATCGTCGGCGTCGTGCCGATCATCACCGGCCAGATAGACTGGTCTAACTATTCGCCGCTCGTTCCATTGCAAACGGCATACGCGCCGGCGGCAGGCTCCTGGGATATCAACGGTTGGACGCTGGTCCTTGGCGGCATGTTTATCGCGGCTTGGTCGACATACGCATTCGAGACGGCCATCTGCTATACGAGTGAATTCAAGGATCCCAAAACGGACACGTTCAAGGCGATCTTTTATTCCGGCCTTCTCTGCCTGCTCCTCTACGCGCTGGTTCCGTTCACATTCCAGGGCGTTCTGGGTCTCGACGGCATGCTGGCCGGCCCAATTGTTGACGGTTCCGGCGTCGCCGATGCGATGGCGAAAATGGTCGGCGGTAGCGGCTTCCTCGTCAACATCATGGTCATGATGATGATCCTGGCGCTGATGCTCTCGATCATGACGGCAATGGCAGGGTCGTCACGCACCTTGTATCAGGGCTCTGTGGACGGCTGGTTGCCGCGCTATCTCGATCACGTCAATGATCACGGCGCTCCGACCCATGCGATGTGGACCGACTTGATTTTCAATCTCGGGCTGCTCGCGATTGCAGCGGCGGATGCAACGAGCTTCTTCTTCATTCTCGCTGTTTCCAACTGCTGCTACATCATCTTCAACTTCTTGAATTTGAACTCCGGCTGGCTGCATCGGGTCGACAACGGCCACATTCATAGGCCGTTCAAGGCTCCGACAATTCTGTTGGTGCTCGGTACGTCCTTCGCATTCGTCAACGCCGTCTTCATGGGCGCCGGTGCGAAAGTATGGAATCCGATGGCCCTGACATCTGCCGCAATAGCAGCCGCGTTGATCATTCCGGTCTTTCTGTTCCGTCATTACGTTCAGGACAAAGGCCGGTTCCCCGATCATATGCTCGAAGATTTGAACCTGACGGCCGATGACTTGCAGACACGCAAAGCTGGGATCCTTCCTTATCTCACGCTTATCGCCGGCGTTGTCGTGGTGTTGATCGCCAATTGGTTCTTCACGCTTGCGGGCTGAACAGGGATAGCGCTTGTTTCAGTCTCGCGATTAAAGCCAGGGCGGCGACGTCCTCCATCGCTGCCCTGGCCAATAATATCGACGGTGCATTGCAGATAGTCTGTTTCTTACGTCCTCATAGGTAGGAGATTTTGAAGTCCGATGATCCAACCTAGTATCAAGAGCCGGCCGGTTTATCCGGGTCTGAAAGCGGATCGCTTTGCCAAGAGCAATATCGTCATTCTGGATACGGATGGCAGTGACGCCTTCCTGGATATGGCAAGGTCGGTGGCCGGTGACTTTCTTCACAAGACGACGGTCTTACTCGTCAAAGGTCCATCGAATGGGCGCGACGCGGCTGAACGTCTGAACGCTTTGAACCCAGGGAACTTGTGGTTCTTCCCAACCCTTGAGACGATGATCGCAAGGTTGGACGGCGTGCTTTCGATTTCGCGCATGGGAACGCGGATTTATGTAGCGGGAAGTGAACCGCTGATCGGCTCGGTGATCAAAACCGCTCTTCATCATGGCGTTGTACACGACTCCATCATTGCCGAGCATCGCGGATCGCTCCGCCGGCGAGTTCAATGCGTGCACTGCAAAGGGTGTACGGAGAACGTCACGACCAATCCGGTGAGATGCGCTCACTGTGGGCTGACCCTGCTGGTGCGCGATCACTATTCGCGACGCCTCGGTGCGTTTCAGGGCGTCTGTATCGATGCAGAAGTGCCCGGAGAAATTCCTGAAGCAAAGGTTGAGTTCTCATGACGACGACCACATCAAGGCGCGTGCGCGTCGATGCGCTCGAACGTGTCGCCAATAACATCAAACGATTTGAATTCGTCCCGATCGACGGACAGCCATTGCCGTTCTTTTCTCCAGGCTCGCACGTCATCGTCACGATGCGTGAGGGCGATCGCATCTGGAGAAATCCCTACTCGCTGATGGGATCGCCTTACGATACCGATCGCTATCAGATCAGCGTTTTGCGCGTTGAGGATTCGCGCGGCGGATCATCCTTCATGCACGAGAGCGTCGAAGCCGGCGCGATGCTCGAGATTAGCGAGCCGGTAAATTTGTTTCCCGTCGTCAGAACCGGCCACAAACACATCCTCATCGCCGGCGGCATCGGGATCACGCCATTCATGGCGATGGTGGCGCAATTCAAACGCGATAACACGGCGTTCGAGCTGCACTACGCGGTGCGATCGGCCGACGAAGGCGCTTATCTCGATCGGTTGCGGGCAGCAGATATCCCTGGCATTCACATTTATCGCTCGGACAGAGAGCAGCGGATTCCTTTGGCGACGATCATTGAGAATCAGCGCCTCGGAACGCATCTCTATGTGTGCGGGCCGCAGCGGATGATCGACTGGACGTTGCAGACCGCGCGCGAAGAAGGATGGCCGGACGAAAACGTTCACTACGAACATTTCAACGCTCCACCTCCCGGAAAGTCATTTTTGGTCAAGCTCGCAAAGTCGGGCCGGGAAATTCGCGTCGGCGAACATCAAAGTATTTTGGAGGCCCTGGAGCAGGCGGGAGTGGATGCCCCCTATCTCTGCCGGGGTGGTGCGTGCGGCCAGTGCGTAACCGCGATTGTCGATGCACACGGCAAGATCCTCCACAACGATCACTATCTCACCGACGAAGAAAAATGCCGGGGGGAACGGATCGCCACGTGCGTATCGCGCATGGACGGCGGCCTTTTGACCCTCGACCTCTAGCGCCAGATCCGTGGAAGGAGAAATTCCATGAACACGATTTTCAAAGATGAGACATTCCGGGAAGACTTCACGTTCTCGAATAGCCCCCAGGCGATCAAGCGATTTCCGTTCCCATTTTGGGAAGACAAATATCGCTACTCCGTGAATATCGAGCCGCACGTAGCGGGCCCCAAGGGGTCGGTCTACGAATTTCCGTTCGATATCGACGAACACTATGTTTCGGACATGCGCGACCGCGCGCTTGTGCTGAAGGAAGATCCGCTGCGCATCCAGGCGCTCCCGCACATGATGCTTGCGCAATGGGATCTCCTGGAACTGATAATGACCTCATTGGCGCGCGATTATCCGCAGCACTTCACGCTGAAGCGCGATGGCGACGACTGGCATTGGATCAACCGCCCGCTGAATATCGAAAACAGATTCCGCTTCGGAGACCCATCGACGCTTCCTTATGAGCCGATGGAATACATCACGAGGCAGTGCCAGGGCGACTTCACGATTCTGGATCAGCGGCAAAACAATCTTTGGATGGATGCGGGAATAGCCACCTCGCAGGCCGATTGGTCGCTCGATTTCGATATCGGCATGAACTTCATGGAATGGCACGCACCGGTCCCGCTGGCACATGAGGCTGGAGTCTTCGATCGCGCGCTGAAGTTCCTTTTGGCGCTTCAATTCGGCAAACCGGTCCGCCGTCTCAATTGGACGATGACGATCAATCCGCGCCTAGATACCAGCCCCGAGAACTACCACAAGTGGGGTGCCGATCGTGTAACGGTCACGCCGGAGAACGTTGGCGATAAAGTTCACTTACGTGTTGAACTGCAGGCCTTGTGGCGCTTGCCACGGTCCAACGCGGTCCTGTTTTCGATCCGCGCCTATCTCATCAAGATGAATGAGCTCGTGGCCGATCTCGATAAAGCCCGGCGGTTTCATCGCATCCTGCAGTCACTGCCGCCGGAGCTCGCCGCTTACAAAGGCCTGACGCGCTACCACGAGCCGACCCGCGACTGGCTCAAAAAATACGACGATGGCGAACCGACGCCGGTCGGCTTCCTGTTCCAATAACAACGAAAGCAAGGCGCAAGTTCTACGGAGCTTGGGCCATATATCAATAGAGGAAACGCTCGATGTCCTTCACGCGCCAATCCGCTTTGAACGATCGGCACCGGAAACTGGGGTCCGATCTATCGACGGGGTGGAATGACATGCCCATTCCACAAAACTATTCGACGAACCCGTACGACGAGACAGAAACCGTTCGCTATCGTGCCGGTTTGTTCGACGTATCTGCGCTGAAGATGGTCAATGTCGTCGGCCCGGAAGCGCAGGCGTTTCTCAATCATTTGCTGACAAGCGACATCACGAAGGCGAAGCCCGGCGATTCACACATCAGCAATATCGTCAATGCCAACGGCGGCTTGATCGACGACGTGCTAGTTTACGTTGATAGTCCCGATCACTATCGCGTCTCGCACGGAGGTGGATCGTTTGAGGAAGCGGCGGCAGCCGAGAAGGGCAAGTTCAAAGTCACGGTTGAGCGTGACAATGACGTGCACATTCTTTCACTTCAGGGGCCGCTGGCACTCGAGACCCTAGCCCGGCATACGCCCATGAATTTGGCGGGGCTGCCCTACTTCCATCATGAGAAGACGACGTTATTCGGCAAGCCCGTATCGATCAGTCGAGGCGGCTATTCCGCCGAGCGCGGCTATGAAGTCTTCTGCACGGCGGCGGATGCGCCTTTCATCTGGGACTCGATCCTGAACGCCGGCAAGGAGCACGGCGTGCAGCCTGTCTCGTGGTCGTGTCTCGATATCGTTCGCGTAGAGGGTGGCCTGCTCTTCTTCCCATTCGACATGACGCATGAAGATACGACACCTTGGGAGGTGCGTGCGGATTGGACAACGGATCTGTCCAAGCCGGATTTCGTCGGCAAAAAAGCTCTCGTCGACAAGAAGGGGAAAGAGCGATCCTTTATCGCCGGTATCGAAGTTGCGCACTCGGACGCCATAGAGCCCGGCACCAAGATCAGCGTCGACGGAAAGCCTGCGGGCGTTGTGTGTAGCTCGACGTACAGCCGCCATCTTATGAAATCGCTCGTGATGGCGCAGCTGAAGCCCGAATTCACAAAGCTTGGCACCGAAGTCACGATCAACGACGGCGACAAGCACAAGGGCGTGGTCGTGACGATGCCCTTCTACGATCCGTTGCGCTTGCGAACGCATCCGACATCAGAGCGCGCATAGTCGTTATTCATCCCAATTGTGCGCCAACTTGGCTGGGAGCTTGGCTCCCAGCCACTTTTCCCGACAGCCGGACGTGAGCACGCCGCGTACGGAATGAACTGAGACAGGGCAGGAAAAACCCAGCGGTGCGTGCGCCGAGACTATAAGAGAAAGGAGTGAGCCATGACGGCAGGCGCAACCCTTTACGAGCGGATGGGCGGCGGCGATGCGCTCCGTAAGCTTGTGGACGAGTTTTACGACCTTATCGAGAACGACCCGGACGGAGAAAGTTTGAACTTGCTCCATCTCCGCGGGCATGGCGTCGCACACTCCCGTATCGAGCAATTCAATTTCCTTTCGGGATTTTTCGGAGGGCCGAGGCTCTACACCGAAAAGCACGGGCATTCGGATGTTCGCGAAATGCATCGGCATGTTGACGTCTCACCTGCAGAGCGTGACGCATGGCTTTTGTGCATGCAGCGCGCCGTCGACAGCATGGCCTTCGAGCGTGACGTCTCGGAAAGACTGATGAAGCATTTCCGCGTCGTTGCAAATGTCCTTGAAATCGAAAATAGAAAGAATGAGAAAACAAGGGCTGCCGCCCGCTAAGCCAGCCGGTTATGCCAATAAAGCTCGGCCTTTGCAGAATTGAAAATATAATCCACACTACACCGCCGTTCAGTCTGCATTAACGACGATGCTCGGCGGATAGGTTCGCAAGCTGATTGTTGGATAGGCTTTTCGCTAAGCGTCGACTTTCATCGTCTCACGTTGAAGTTTGAGGTGCGTGATGTCCTATTCCAATAAAGACGAACAAAGTTTGTTGAGCCACGAGGAATACGAAGCCGTCAAATCGGCTCACCATCCTGCGATCTACAGCTTGGACAAAGACGGGCTGCGCAGCCTGGCGTTACGGCTGGAAGCCTACCGTGATAAGGCGAAAACGTTCGCACGCCAAAAACGCCGCGAAACAAAGGGGACTTCCGAGCCTCGCGGCAAGAGTTTTCCCGGGACGGCCGATCATCCTCAAAGACGCAAGCAGGTTTTTGCCCAAGCGTTGAAGCGTGTGAAGAAAGAGCGTGCGCGTCTCTTTCACCTGGATACACGAGCCGCAAACGTTGATGCGGCGCATCGCGCCTTGGCGTTACACCGCGCTGCGAAATTTACCCATCATCCGGAAGCCGGCCCGAGTGCCAACCCTGGGCAGAAGGATAAGGGCATCGCTCCGAAACGTCTTCGCGCGCCGCGCAGCAAGGTGGGCAGCATCCTCAAGGCAAACGCGAGGGCTCAGGCAAAACGCGATCAAAGAACCTGACGGCGCTCGGCCGCGCCGCAGGATAATCGCAAGAATTCTGGGCGTCGCTCCGCCGCGAGTTATCGATCAGTGGCTCTGCTCGACTTCCTGTTCCGCGCCCCATTGAACGATTTGGTACTGTGTTGCCACAAACACGATGGCGACGAAGATGACGAGCGCGGCGATGTGGGGAAGGTAACGGTGCATGGGTAT
>DATLJG010000370.1:0-1978 GCA_035538995.1 Hyphomicrobium sp.
GTGGCCGACATGGCGCTTAAAGCCTGGCCGGGCTAAGGTTTCGGGTTTGGGGGCCAGACTTGGAGAGCGTCGCCCGGAATTGAGCACGGGCGCATTTCGAAATTTCATCAAAGGGTTGAAGTATGGGTAGGACGACGATCGTAGGATTTGCGTTGGCAGCGCTGGTAAGCGTCGCAAATACGCCGGTCAACGCAGCGGAGAGCGCAACCGCTGGCTGCGCGGAAGACAACGCCGGTCTGATCCTGCCCAAGGGATTTTGCGCCACGGTTTTCGCCGACGTCGAAGGCGCGCCCCGCCATATTGCCGTTGCTTCGGATGGTACGGTTTATCTCAATGCCCGTGTTCGCCACGGAAAGACGACGGAAGGTCCGATCGTCGGTCTGAAAGACAGCAACGGTGATGGCCGCGCCGATATCATCACGCGCTTCGGCGGTGACGTTCCCGGCGGTACCGGAATTTTTCTCTACAAGGACTGGCTGTATCTTGAGAGTGGCGACAAGATTATCCGGTATCCGCGCAAAGACGGCGACATTGCGCTGAGCGGGCAACCGGAAACGGTCGTGAAAGATCTGCCGATCAGCGGCGACCATAATGCGCGATCGTTTATGATCGACACACAGGGCAATCTTTTCGTCGATCTCGGTTCGGCGACCAACTCCTGCCAGAAGGTCAATCGCACGGAGGAGTCTCCCGGCGTCGATCCGTGCGTCGAGTTGAAGACGCGGGCGGGAGTCTGGCGTTACGACGCGAACAAAACGGATCAGACGTTCTCTGAGAACGAGAGATTTGCAACTGGAATACGGAATGCAGTCGGCATCGACGTCGATGACGCGGGCCGCGTGTATGCAACCCAGCATGGCCGCGATCAGCTCTATCAAAACTGGCCGAAACTCTATTCATCGGAACAGGGGTCGGAGCTGCCCGCCGAAGAACTGGTTCTGCTGAAGGATGGCGGCGACTATGGCTGGCCGTACTGCTATTTCGACGGCGCGCAAAACAAGCTGGTGTTGGCGCCGGAATACGGCGGCGACGGCGGCAAAGCCGTTGGCCGATGCGCGGACAAGCTGCCGCCCGTTGCAGCGTTTCCGGCGCACTGGGGTCCGAACGATCTGAAAATCTATAAGGGGACGCAGTTCCCCGAGACGTACCGAGGCGGCGCATTCATTGCATTCCACGGCTCCTGGAATCGGTCGTTCGGTCCGCAAAGCGGCTATAACGTGGTGTTCCAGCCGCTCGCGGACGGAAAAGCGTCGGGAAAATACATGGTTTTTGCCGACGGTTTTCGTTCGGGCAAAGATGGTGTCGAGCATCGGCCGACGGGCCTCGCTATCGGACCGGATGGCGCGCTTTACGTCGCCGACGATGCGGCCGGGCGCATCTGGCGGATTACGTACGGAGGCTGATCCACCTAAGAAGCGATTTAGGTTTCGGCGGCTTGGCATCAAGGCATCGAAGCTTGTGGGGGAGACCGCGTGTCTGACAACGGCATCGCATTTGTGACGGGCGTTTCGGGCTTTGTCGGCTCGGCGGTGGCGCGGCGTCTGCTCGACGAGGGCTTTGCAGTGCGAGCGCTCGTCCGCCGAAGCAGCAATCGCGCGAACTTGGCCGGGCTCGGGCTCGATGTCGTCGAAGGCGACATTCGCGATGCCGCGATTCTGCATCAGGCGATGGCGGGCGCGCGCTATGTTTTTCACGTCGCGGCCGATTACCGGCTTTGGGCTCCCGATCCGCGAGAGATCATCGCCACGAATGTCGATGGCACGTGCGCGGTGATGGAAGCCGCTATCGCCAATAATATCGAGCGGGTCGTTTATACGTCGAGTGTCGCGACGCTGCGCCCTTCGCGCGACGGCACGCCGGTCGATGAGACGGCTCCGCTCGATGAAGCGGATGCGATCGGCGCCTATAAGAAAAGCAAAGTTTTGGCGGAACGGCTTGTCGAGCGCATGATCGCCGACGACAAATTGCCGGCGGTTAT
>DATLJG010000371.1:0-4475 GCA_035538995.1 Hyphomicrobium sp.
ACGCCTGGAAATCGCGCGGCTTCGCCTCAAATCTCGCGTCGAGCTTCCCGGATACAGCCAAGAGCCGTGGAGTTATTACGCAAAGGCCAAGTGCCTTGTGCTGTCATCCGTCTCGGAACCGTTCGGGAATGTGGTCGTCGAGGCGCTCGCTTTCGGCCTCCCTGTCGTTGCGACGGCTTGCGAGGGGCCGCAGGAGATTCTGCGCCATGGCCAATTCGGCCGCATCGTTGCCTGCCGCAATGAATTTCAGCTCGCCGATGCCATTCGCGATACGCTCGACGAGCCGGGTGATCCGTTGGCCCGACGCCGGCGTGCCGACGCCTTTTCATTCGCTCAGCGCGTCCCGCTTTACGAAGCCCTGATCCGAGATGTCTTGCGGGAGAGCGGCGCGCCGTCGCCGCAACCCGAGACGAGCGCCGTGGTCAATGACCCTCTCGTCAAGCGACCCACGTGAGGCAAAGACGATGAACCGCGTTTTCATCGACCTGACCCACCTCGGACGTCATGTGACCGGCATTGAGCGCGTCGCCATCGAGCAATTCGAGAAAGTACGCTTCGACGGCGCCGAGCTTACGATGATCCGGGCGCGCGGCGTGGTGTCGATGATCCTCAAGCAGCAAATTCTACTGCCGCTGCTCGCCTTCCTCTACCCGCGTGCTCAGTTCGCGTTCCCCGGGTTTCCGCCGTCGCCATTCTTCGCGCTCATTTCCGGGCGTACGATTCTGTATGTCCACGACACGTTTCTTTTGACGCGACGGGCCGATCTCAGCACCAAGGCGCGGCTGTACATGGCGCCACAATTCGCAATCGCGGTTCGGCACCTCAAGCGGTTCTTCGTCAATTCCGAGAAGACGGCGCGCGAACTCGCAGAGCATGTCCGACCGGACGCGCGCATCCTGCTCTACCGGCCTGCCGTGAAAAACCACTTCGGGCTCGATGCGTCAGAACGTTTCCGAAGCGCCGCCAAACCGGCGCCGTTAAAGATCGTCAGCATGGGAACGGTCGAGCCGAGGAAGAATTATGCCGCGGCGCTCGCCATTCTGGATGAAATCCGCGCCAACTTCGACTCCGATGCAGAGTTGCACATTATCGGCCGTTCCGGCTGGGGGCATGAAGGAGCCGCCATCGCGGAGCATCCCGGCGTCACGGTGCATGGCTATCTGGCGGCTGAGGATGTGAAGGCCGCTTTGAAGGCAGCCGACATTTATCTTTGCACCTCGCATGATGAAGGCTTGGGCTTGCCGCTTCTTGAAGCGCAATTTGCCGGGCTCCCTGTCGCCGCTCCGGATCAACCGGTCTTTCGCGAGGTGCTGGCACAGTCCGGCACATTCATTCGCACGGAAAACCCGGCCGAGGCCGCCAGCGCGATCACGGCGCTTCTAAGCACGCCTGGGTCGCGGCAAGCCTGGGCCGAGCGTTCAATGCGTAATGTCGAGCGCTGGAATGACCTAGCTGATGACGATTTCTGTTCTGTGCGAACAATTTTCGCCGAAGACGATCGGGGCGTCGCAAATACCGCGATCGAAGGCCGGGCGTGATGACCAAAAGCGGCGCCACCCTCTCACGTCGTGACGTGCTCGCCGGAATTTTCGGCGCGGCGGGGTTCTTGGCTTTGCAGCGCCCCGCCACGGCCAAGCAGCCTGATGCGAGCGGCTCTCTCGGCGCACTCGCAGCAGAAAAAGGCATTCTTTTCGGCGCCTCCTTCGCAACACACGAACTCGACGGCCCGCGTGGTGCCGACTACGCGAAGATGTACATTCGCGATGCACGAATTCTAACGAGCGAGTTGGAATTCAAGCTCGGAACACTTCGGCCGACGCCCGACAAAATCGATTTTTATGGCGCTGACCGTCTCGTCGATTTCGCCGAGGCGAACGATATGCGCGTGCGCGGCCATACGTTGATTTGGAACGATGCGCTGCCCGATTGGGTCAAAGACCTTTCCAACGATGCCGCGCGTGAATTGCTCGAAGCGCATATCGCGACGGTGACGACGCGCTACGGCAATCGCGTGGCATATTGGGATGTCGTCAACGAGCCGATCGGCCCATGGGACGGCAATCCCGGCAATCTTCGTGGCGGTCCGTTCTATCGGGCTCTCGGAGAAGGCTACATCAAACGATCGTTCGATCTGGCGCGCAAGTTCGCTCCGTCCGCCACCCTCGTTCTCAACGAGGCGCAGACGGAAACGAACGACGACAACGGTGCAACCTTCCGCGACAGTCTGCTCGCTCTGCTCCGGCGATTGAAGGATCAAGGCGCACCGATCGATGCCGTCGGTATTCAAAGCCACCTCAGGACGGCGGCGCGATACGATTTTCCTGCGTATGCGGCGTATCTTCAGCAAATCGCCGACATGGGATATGCGATCCATGTCACCGAGATGGACGTCAATGATGCAGGCCTCGATGGAACGATTACTGAGCGCGACGCTAAAGTCGCAGCTCTCTACACCGCGTATCTGACCGAGGTTCTGAAGTTGCCGGCGGTAAAAGTCGTCGAGCTATGGCAGCTTTCGGACGGTACGAGCTGGATGAAGGACTTTGTGTCCAACGGCGATCTCGATGTCCGCAAAGATGCGCGGCCGCTTCCCTACGATGACCACTTCCGAAGAAAGCCTGCCTGGGATGCTATTGCGCGCGCCTTAAGCGACGCGCCGCCGCGTTCCGCCTAAAGCCCGAGACTGCGCATCACCTGCGAAACGCAGACGTTGCAAGCGCCGGTGACGATCGTAGACCTTCGCCAGCTGGCGTTCGGGCGTGAATTCGGAAATTTCTGCCGCGACACCTTCCGGAGTTATCGTTCCATTCCCGATGCTTTGCGCAGTGGAGACGAAGGCATTCGCCAGACGATCGGCCATGTCATCTTCGCTCGATGAGCGCGGCACGAGTTCGCCGGAGACGCCGGGCTTAATGACGGATGCGAGTTGCGGCAGCTCGATGGCGCAGACCGGACGGCCCGCTCCGAGACTTTCGAGAACCGAAAACGGCATGCCTTCGAACTCCGACGTGAGTATTCCCGCGTGAGCATTCGACAGCACCTCGGCAACACCTGCGCTGCTCTTGAAGCCGTGCAGCGTCGTAATGCCGGCGATATCCTTGAATTCGGGAAAGCGCGTGGGATCGCTGGTGCCCATGTAGTCGAAAGCGACGCCGGAGCCGAGCTTGTCCCGCACGCGCGCCACCGTCTTGAACATCAATGACGGAACCTTGAACAGGTCGAGCCGTCCGGCAAATGCGATGCGGAAGCCGTTGCGCGGAAATGGAGTCGGCTTGAAGGTGGAGGTATCGACCCAGGTCGATTGCGTATCGATTTTTCCAGCGTCCGCGGGATAGGTTTCGCGAATGCGCTCGGTGATGATCGGATTGACACACAGGAATGCGTCGCACGTTTTGACGGCCAGCCACTCGTTGATGTTGTGAAGGTAGCGATAGCTCTTCAAAAGCGAGTCCATCTGCAGCTTCGGCGCTCCCTCGCCATGCAGCATCTGCGCAAAGGGAATGCTCAGCGCTCGGACGATGGTCGCGTATTCGACACGCTGCAGGTCAACGCTGGTCGGCTTGTCGCGCAGCGCGCGGCGAACCGCCGGCAAGTGCCGCACCAGGCCCTGCATGAACTGAAAGTTGATCGAATCCCGGATGCGCGTCGCGGCTTCCCGCGCTTTCTCATCGGAATAGTGCAGGATCGGCAGGAAATCGAATTGCTTGCCGCGGAACGTTTCGCGCGTAATGCGGCCGAGCGGGCGCTTGCCGGTCGAATCGACCCCGATCATCAGAAACGTGAAGTCGTCCGGCAGATTGCCGAGCATGTCACGGACGAAGGTCTCGAGGCCGCCGACCTTGGCGCCAAGGGGATCGAACGAGTGGAGAACAGCTAGACGGTGTTGCATAGGCCCCTTCCGCTGACAGTGCGCCGAATAGGGCCAATCCGCCCGCGCGACCGCTTACCATTCCAGGTTCGTGCCAATGCAAGCGGCGAACGCCGAGCGAAATATCGCACGGCGCGTCATGGTTTACGCGCCGCTGAAATGTCTGATTTTGCCCAGGAACGACCGGGCTCGTTGGGGATAAAGGGCTGCCATCGCCACGGCGTAGATCGCGGCTCCGAGGACGATCGCCAGCGCGAGGCTCGGCACCGTGGCGCGAATGTCCAAAAATGAGAGAGCGAACACCATGAGCAGCGCGGCACCGGTGATCTTCAGAAAATCAGCGAACGGGAAAATAAAGCCATGCCGCACCGCTCCCCAGACGAGCGAGGTCATGAGGCCGACCGTCGCGCCGCATGCAGCACCGGCGATACAGCCGGGCAGTCCCGCATAAGCGAGGCCAATCGCGCCGCCGACCACGGTCGCCACGCCATCGACAACATCGGTGGCAAGCGCTCTCGTCGTTTCCTCATGCAGCAAAAATATATGCTGACCGAAGTGAATGCGAATGTTGCGCGCGGCGCCCGCCAGGATCGCCCAGGGAAGAACC
>DATLJG010000372.1:0-2982 GCA_035538995.1 Hyphomicrobium sp.
GGAACCGCAGGTGATTTAGGTCGTTCTGCGAGCGGCGCACTCTCTCCTTTGCTCTCGCCATTTTTGGAAAGCGCCGCAGATGATCCCACCATCCATTCTGCCCATCGTCCTGTTGACGATGTCGAACGTCTTCATGACGTTTGCGTGGTACGGCCATTTGAAGTTTACCGATCGGCCGCTTTGGATCGTCATCCTGGTGAGCTGGGGAATTGCGTTTTTCGAGTATTGCCTTGCGGTGCCGGCCAATCGCTTCGGACACGCAATCTATGATGCTGCAGAGCTTAAGACGATGCAGGAAGTCATCACCCTCATCGTCTTCGCTGTTTTCTCGGTTCTCTATTTAAAGGAACCGCTGACCATCAATCACGCCGTCGGCTTTGCCTTCATCGCAGCCGGGGCCTTCTTCGTCTTCAAGGGCCCGTTGTGAATTCGACGGAAGCGTGGAACGACCTCAATTGATCGGAACGCTCAATTTGAACTTGCTGCTGAGGCTTTTTTCGGCGGCGCCCTGTCCCAAGCCATCGACGTCCGTCGTCACGCTCAACGTGTAAGCGTCCGAGTTCTTGTACGTGATGCCGGCGCCCGCCGAGCGTTCCGGCTCGAATGTGGCGTCGAGTTCGCGGCCCGTTTCCGAAAGATCGAACTCCCGGCGGTACGTCACGAATGGCGAAATCGTCTTGCCGTCTCCGATTGAGAACGACTTGTTGATCTTCGGCGCGAGCACGATCGAGCTTTTTTCCGCAGCCCCATTGGCCGAGGCAAATTCCTCGTTACCGGCCTGCCATTGGGTGCGAGCATCGAGACTGAAGATCGGCGTTGCCTGCAGAGTCACGTAGGCCGACGCCTTGGAGTCCTGCTCCGTCCCGCTGCTTGCCGAACGCGCGTCGCCGTGTTCGAGCGCAACGCCAACGGTGGCTGCCCGCGAGAGCTTGTAATCCGCACCGAAGCCGGCGCGCGTCGATTGCGCCGGATCGCCGCTGTACCCGTTGACGTCAAGATTGGTCCAGAGATCGACCGGTACCTTGGGCATGGCCGTTTTCGGCAAGGAAGGGGCGTTGCCTGCGTCGTCATCCACCGAATAGGTGCGTGTGTTGTAGCTGCGCAAATCGTCGAGGCTCGTGCGCAGCGATACGCCCGCATCCGACGGATTGACCGTCATCGGGATACCCTTGTCGCTCTGCGCGATCCAAGGCATCCCATCGCCGGACTTCATCGGCGCATTACGCGCGCCGGCCGCGAGCGCGGCATCGATGTCGATTTCAGGCAGATCGCTTTGGCACGTCGTAAAATCAGGCACGGCTTTCGCGGAAGTCGCTTCAAGGCATGCATCGGCAAAGGCAGGCGGCGCCAGCCACAGCAGAGCCGCAAGACCGAGAGAGCAAGTCCGCGCAACGCGCGGATTTGCGACATGGGTTATAAGATACGCAATCATGATTGCGCCTGTTATCTATAAAGTTTGATGATCCTATGGCACCGCAACACTTACAGATTCCATAAGGCGTCGGCTTCTCGATGGCTGCACTGGTGCCATGCACGAAACTCGGATCTCCGCCAAATACGGCGTTTACGCTTGGCCCCCGCAGGGCTACGGTCTTGGGCCTGCACGCCACGCCATCAACCGTCCGGCTCATACGTGGAACTTTCACCGCGGCGGCCCGTCAATAGCGCAATCCGTTTTGGCAGAGAAAGGCTAGTATCATGTCATTGAGCGATGTCTTGAAAGGTGCCGTTGGAAACGCCCTCGGACAAGCCGAGCAGGCGGCCTTACCCGACGTCATGAAAGGCGTTCTGGGAACCGAAGGCCTGCAAACGATCCTCGCCAAACTGAAGGATGCAGGTTTCGACCAGCAGGTCGGATCTTGGCTCAGCCAGAACAAGGATAATCTGCCGATCAGCGTCGATCAAATTCGTTCAGCACTCGGCGATGAGCATGTGCAGCAGCTTGCAAAGTCCCTCGGCATTCCGATTGACACGATCCTCGCCGGTCTTGCCGACAAGCTCCCCGAGATGACGAATACCGCCGGCCCGGCGGTCGATCCGGCGAATTCCACCCCGGCCGTGCAAGACCCCAAAGCGCCGTAACGATAACATCGGTCGTCAGCCGCTCGGCGACACGCTGGCGGCAAGAGCGACTTGGGTCCGTTCACCCTGCCGCTCGCCGAAACACCCACCTCTCGAACCCGCCGATCACCAGCGCGGCGCTCGCCGAAGTCTGCGTCTCAATCCGCTTCGCCGTTTCCGGAGACTTGTTTCATGCACGCTCGCGCCGTCCGCCTTTCGACGCTTCTTCTGGCGTTGGCCGCCACCTCCCCCGCCCTCGCCGATGAGTGTCAGAACGCTCAAACGACGATCGAGATGAACGATTGCGCAGGGCGGAATTACAAAGCTGCCGATCACCAGTTGAATAGCGCTTTCGCTCGCGCCATCTCGGCGGCGAAGGACGGCGACCGCAACGTGCAAGGCGTCGACTATAGCTATGAGCGCGCGCTCCGCGAGGCACAGCGCGCCTGGATTGTGTTCCGCGATGCCGATTGCAAATCGCCGCCGCGCGAACTTGCCGGATCGATCTCGACGATGGAGGAACTCGATTGCCTGACCCAGAAGACCATTCAAAGGACCAAGGAGCTCAATCAGCGCACCGGTAAATGACGGCCGGTTATGGCGACGCCACGTAGAAACCGCTTTGGCGTGCAAACCACGCTGGCCGAGAACGATTTCTCGCCCGTCGGCGTTAGGCTCATAAACGAGGGGTTCGACGGGTGCCTCATTTTGATGATTACGGCTGCTGCGAGCGCCACCGAACGGTCGCTTTGCAGGCCTAACGACCCATTCCGGCATCCGAACCGAAAGTCGATATCGCGTTCCGTTTTTCGAAGTTGTGATGGCCGGGCAACGGCGGCGCGTCTCTGCGCCGACCCGAGGAGACAGGAAGTCCATGAAATCGTCACTCGCGAACATGTCACGAATTTTGGCGGGGGCCGT
>DATLJG010000373.1:0-3147 GCA_035538995.1 Hyphomicrobium sp.
CGCGCCGCTGCTCGAAATCCCGCAATCGATATCAGTCGTCACGTCGGATCAGATCGCGGATCAGGGGGCGCAGACCCTGTCGCAGGCTTTGCATTATACGCCCGGTGTCGTTGTCGATCTCAATGGCGGAACCTCGCGTTATTCGGAAGCGCGCATTCGCGGCTTCACGCCAATCCAATATCTGGATGGTTTGCCGGTCCCCCTGAACAACTTCTTTGCGACGCCGCGCATTGAGCCATACGGGCTCGAACGCATCGAAGTTCTGAAAGGCCCCGCATCGTTCCTGTTCGGACAAAACTCGCCGGGCGGTCTGCTGAACATGATCAGCAAGCATCCGACGGAAACGTCCTTCAACGAAGTGGAGCTGCAGTTCGGCAGCTACGATCGCTATCAGACGTCGTTCGACTTCGGCGGTCCTGTCGGCCAGAACAAGCGCGTTCTCTATCGCGTGACGGGCGTTCTGCGCGACAGCGACACGGAAGTCGATCACACGCGCGACGACTTGGCCTTCATCGCGCCGGCCATCACCTTGAAGCCGACGGACGATACGACCCTTACGATACTCGGTCAGTACAGCGCCGATTACGGCACCTTTCCGCACCAGTACGTTCCGGCACAAGGCTCGTTGCTTCCAAATCCGAACGGCCGCATCTCACGCCATACGTTTCTGGGCGAACCCGACTGGGACAAGTTCGACCGCGAGCAGTGGAACATCGGTTATGAGTTCGATCAAAAGCTCGGAACTGGGCTCGCCTTCCGTTCGAATGCGCGCGTTTCAAGCGTCGACAATTTATTCCGGGCGCACCGCGTCGAAGGACTGCAGGCCGACTTGGAAACCGTGAACCGCGGCGCTTACCAGCAAGCCACGGATGCGCTTTCGTTTTCGATCGATAACCAGCTTCAGGCCGACTTCACGACCGGAGCTTTGGCCCATGAAGTTCTTTTCGGAACCGACTATGCGCGCATGAGCGGCGGTTGGGACTTCCAGGGTGCATTCCCGCCCGTGTTTGGCGGCACGGTGCAACCGATCAACATTTTCCATCCCGTTTACGGGGCTCAGGTCCCGCCGCTCATGCCTTTCGCGAAGGTCGACGTCACGCAAGAGCAAGTCGGCGTTTATCTGCAAGATCAGATCAAGCTCGGCGGCTGGGTGCTGACGCTCGGTGGACGGCATGATTGGGCGGATTCGCAAACCACGGACCTGCTCGCCGGGGGGACGACCAATCAGGACGATACCGCCTTCACGGGGCGCGCCGGCTTGACGTATGTCTTCGCGAACGGCATCGCGCCTTACATCAGCTATGCAACCTCCTTCCTGCCCGTCGCGGGAATTGACCGGCTCGGCAACCCATTCAAACCGTCGACGGGCCGCCAGTATGAGGCCGGCATCAAATATCAGCCGCCCGGCACGAATGCGCTCATCACGGCCGCTGTCTTCGACATCCTTCAAAGCAACGTTCTGACGACCGATGCCTTCGATCCGACGTTTCAGACGCAAACCGGCGAAGTGCAGGTTCGCGGCTTTGACATCGACGCACGCGCGAACATCACCTCCAATCTCGAACTCATCGGCGGCTACGCCTTTCTCGATAGCGAGATCACCGCGAGCAACGATCCCGCACTGCTCGGAAATCAGGTGGATCTCGTTCCTCGGCACCAGGCGTCGTTATGGACGAAATACCGGTTTTCCGAAGGATCGTTCGCCGGTCTGAGCCTGGGAGCCGGCGTGCGATATACCGGCGAGCTCTATGCGCCGTTGCAGACACCCAGCGTCACGCTCGCCGACGCGATGGTGTCGTACGAACTTGGCTATCTCGACACTGCGTTCAAGGGAGCCGAATTGGCAGTCAACGTGACGAACCTGTTCGACAAGTATTATGTCCAGGGCTACTGCGATCCGACCTATTGCAGCCTCGGCCAAGGCCGACTGGTTCTCGGCACCATCAAGTACAGGTGGTGACGCTTCGCCGTTCAGGCAGTCAACGCGGCGCGAGCTGACCGATCAGCTCATTGACGAAGGCGGGCATGGAGGTGCCCGCTGCGAAGTCGAATTTGTTGATCGACATGAAGACGCCGACGCCGCGCGCCGGAGAAAACGCGATATAGGACAACGTGCCTTGTCGCCCGCCGGCCTTCTGCAGGATGAGCGGACGTGAACCTTCGGGATTCATCACGATCCAGCCGAGGCCCATTGCGTCCATGTGGCCGGATTCATCGAGGCCGGAAACCGGATCGAGACCGTCGCGCACGACATAGGCGGCGTGGTCGAGCGTGCGCATTTCGGCGCCGTCGCGTCCGAAACGGTCGAGATGCCATTTCAGCCAGCGCACCATGTCGTTCGCCGTTGAGAAGACTCCGCTGGCGGCCGCCTGCATGTCGCTGACATCGCTCAGCGGATAGGCTTCGCCATCCGGTCCATGCCCCTGGAACAGACGGGCCTTCTGTTCATCGCTCAACCGCACGACGGTATCCTTCAGCCCGGCCGGGGCGAAGGCCCGCTCCTGCAACAGCTGCGCATAAGATTTGCCGGATGAATTGGAGAGCGCTTCGCCAAGCAAATCGAACCCATAGTTGGAATAGTGGAGACCTGTGCCCGGTGCGAAGAGGAGCTGTTGTTCCTTGAGCGCGGTCTTGTACATCTCGCGCGAGACAAGTTCCGGGTGCGCCGGATCGCGCGCGATCGTAACCTCGCGCGGCAGCCCGGCGCCGTGGGTGGCGAGATCGAGAAGCGTGATTTCGCGGCCGTCCTTTGTCGGCACGGTGGCGCCCGGCCAGCCGAGCCGGTCCTGCAGGCGATCGCTCAGCTTGACCGTGCCGTCGGCGACGAGGCTCGCCAGGACTTGACCCGCGAACACCTTCGAGATGGAGCCGACGCGGATCATCGTGTCGCCGTCAGGTTCGCCGGCGTGATCGGCGCGTTCGCCGTAGCCGACGACGATGCTCTCGCCGTTGCGCACCACGCCGAGCACCATTCCGGGAACCCGCATTTGCAGGAACGCGATCTGACCCTGCAAGGTGACCATGTCCTTGAGGAAGGCATCGTCCGCAGACGCCGTTGCCGTTGCGGAGAGACCGAGCGCCAACGAGATCGCTGCAGTCCGGAACGCCTGACCCGTTTTCTTCATGGACCAACCCCAACGAACAGCC
>DATLJG010000374.1:0-4367 GCA_035538995.1 Hyphomicrobium sp.
TTGACCGGCAATCGACGTGCCGACGGCAAAGGCGGAAATCGTTTCAAAAGCAAATCCATCAGCGGAGCGTTCGTTGACGCCAGCTAGCTGACGCTAAAACCGGGCGATTTTCGGATCACCAGACCTAGTGCGGCCGCCATGCCTTATAATCGGTGGTCGATTTGGCCCGTTCGCCCTTGCCGAGGATCGAGCCCTTGGGACGATAGGCGCCTGCGGTGCCGGTGAGGTTCATCTGATGGCGCTGCTGCCAATGTCGGGGCTGGTAGCGTTCTTCGGTCGGCGGCGTGTCCACCGTATGGTGCAGCCATCCGTGCCATTCAGGCGGCACCTGGCTCGGCTCGGAGAGCTTTGCGTAGGTAACCCAGCGCGCCGGAACACCCAATGGGCCGACTCCGCTCCTCTGCACATAATAGCGGTTGCCGAACTCGTCCTCGCCGAGGAAGCGGCCCTTGCGCCATGTGAACAAGCGCGTGCCCCATGTGTTGCCACCCCACCACGCGAAAATCTCGCTGAACAAACCCATGTTTCGCGCGTCCTTTCTCTGCCGTTGGACTTCATCGACTTAGCTGCACCGCACCGCCGATGTCCAGACACGTCTGCGCCGATGCAGCGGGGCAACAGCGAGCCTTCGGAATCGTACTAAGCTCGTGCCCTGACGGAGACCGGATTTGACGATTTCCAGGCTCTTCCACACCCATGCGGCGGCGCTGCCCTGCCGGAAACTCCATAACATTGGGCGCGAACGCCGTCAGCTCAGGCAAGTTGTCCACACCACTACATCTAGTGCCGGTTGCCTCTGCTACCGCAATATCTATTTCAAAAACGATGACGAACGGTTCGAATCGTCCTAGCTTTCGTGTGGTGCGGCGGTCGTAAGACAGCCGTGGCGCGGGTTGTGGATCACCCGTTGCCGGATCATGCCAATACGGTGTTGCAGGGCACCGCGCGCATGGCTCACCACGAAGTTCGATCCACGCGGCTGAAGCAGCTTTTCGCGTCTGAAGGGATCACCAGCACCTTCGGGTCATCGCGTTTTTCGGGGAAGACAAAACGCCGGCAGGAAGCGGTTGTTCAACCGTCATTGCTGGCGCGGGGAAATTGTGTCCGATGCGCGGCGAAAAGAACGGCCGGTACTGACGTCTTTGATGCGCAGCGTCGCGGGATTTACAGGGTCCGGCGGCGCGGCGGTTACGAATAGCCAATTTGGCGTACGATCTTGTTTCGCTTACGTGCGCCCCGCATGCCAGGGGGCACTTTCACATGAAGATCACTCGGCGTTTCACTACGGCCGGACTCTCTCCTTACGCCTCGATCCCGTTCCGGCGTGCGACCTCCGAGATCAAGAACCCTGACGGTTCGATCGTCTTCAGTCTCAAAGGTTTCGACGTCCCCGAACACTTCAGCCAAGTTGCAGCTGATATCCTAGCCCAGAAGTATTTCCGCAAAGCCGGCGTCGCCCGACGCCTGAAGCGTTGCGAAGAAACGCAGGTTCCCTCCTGGCTGTGGAGTTCGACCCCTGACGAAGCAGCGCTAGCGGAACTTCCTGAAGCGGAACGCTTCGGCGGCGAAACCGACGCGCGGCAAGTTTTCGACCGGCTCGCCGGCACCTGGACCTACTGGGGCTGGAAGGGCGGCTACTTCTCATCCGAAGACGACGCGCAGGCGTTCTTCGACGAACTCCGCTACATGCTGGCGATGCAGATGGCGGCGCCGAATTCGCCGCAGTGGTTCAACACCGGCCTGCACTGGGCTTACGGCATCGACGGTCCCGGCCAGGGCCACATGTATGTCGACTATCAGACCGGCGAGCTGGTCCAGTCGAGTTCCGCCTACGAGCACCCGCAGCCGCACGCCTGCTTCATCCAGTCGGTCGGTGACGATCTCGTCAACGAAGGCGGCATCATGGATCTCTGGGTCCGTGAAGCGCGGCTGTTCAAATACGGCTCCGGCACTGGCTCAAACTTTTCCTCACTACGCGGCGCCAACGAACGACTTTCGGGCGGTGGCCGCTCGTCGGGATTGATGAGCTTCCTAAAGATCGGCGACCGGGCGGCGGGCGCCATCAAGTCGGGCGGCACCACGCGGCGCGCGGCCAAGATGGTCGTCGTCGATGTCGATCATCCGGATATCGAAGAATACATCACGTGGAAGGTGCGCGAGGAGCAGAAGGTTGCGGCTCTCGTGACCGGCTCGAAGATCTGCCAGAAGCGCCTCAAGGCGGTGATGAAGGCTTGCGTCAACTGCGAGGCGGAGGGCGAAGCGTGCTTCGATCCGTCGAAGAACCCGAAGCTGAAGCAGGCGGTTCGCGAGGCCAAGCGCGACGGCGTTCCGCAGAACTACATTCTGCGCGTCATCCAGTTCGCGCGGCAGGGCTACAAGGATATTTCGTTCGACACCTACGATACCGATTGGGATAGCGAAGCCTATCTGACGGTCGCCGGGCAGAATTCGAACAACTCCGTGCGCGTCACCGACGAATTCCTCAACGCCGTCACCGGCGATAAAGACTGGAACCTGACGTCGCGCATCGGCAACAAAGTGACGAAGACGATCCGCGCGCAGGATCTGTGGGAGCAGATCGGCTTCGCCGCCTGGGCCTCGGCCGACCCCGGTATCCAGTTCCACACGACGATCAATGACTGGCACACGTGCCCGCAGTCAGGCCCGATCCGCGCTTCGAACCCGTGCTCGGAATACATGTTCCTCGACGACACGGCGTGCAATCTCGCGTCGCTGAACCTCCTGCGCTTCAGGCGCGAGGATAAATCTTTCGACATCGAGTCGTACGAGCATGGCTGCCGTCTGTGGACGATCGTGCTGGAAATCTCGGTGCTGATGGCGCAGTTCCCATCGCGACGGATCGCGGAACTCAGCTATCGCTATCGGACCCTCGGACTCGGCTTCGCGAACATCGGCGGTCTGCTGATGTCGGCCGGCATTCCGTATGACTCGGCGGAAGGACGCGCGATCTGCGGTGCGATTTCGGCGATCATGACCGGCGTCTCCTATGCGACAAGCGCCGAAATGGCCTCGGAGCTCGGACCGTTCCCGGGCTACCTGCCGAACGCTGACGACATGCTGCGCGTGATGCGCAACCACCGCCGCGCGGCGCACGGGGAAACCTCGTTCTACGAGAAGCTGGCGACGGCCCCCGTCCCGCTGGATCACGGCTCGCTCAAGGACTCGCGTCTTGGCGCTGCCGCCAAGCATGCGTGGGATGTTGCGATCGAACTCGGCCAGGAGCACGGCTATCGCAACGCCCAGGCGACCGTCGTTGCGCCGACCGGTACGATCGGCCTCGTGATGGACTGCGACACGACCGGCATCGAGCCGGACTTCGCGCTCGTCAAGTTCAAGAAGCTCGCGGGCGGCGGTTACTTCAAGATCATCAACCAGTCGGTGCCGGAAGCTCTTCGCGCGCTCGGCTATCGCGAGAGCGAGATCGCCGAGATTGAAGCCTACGCCGTCGGCCATGCTTCGCTGGCACAGGCCCCGGCAATCAACACGGCGACGCTGAAGGCCAAGGGCTTCACCGACGACGCTTTGGCCAAAATCGAAAAGAGCCTGGCGACGGCGTTCGACATCAAGTTCGTGTTCAATCGCTGGACGCTCGGCGATGCCTTCCTGACCGAGACGCTGCGCGTTCCGGCGGACAAGCTGAACGATCCCGCATTCGACATCTTCGCGCATCTCGGTTTCTCGAAGAAGGATGTCGAGGCCGCGAACGAACACGTCTGCGGAGCCATGACGCTTGAAGGCGCGCCGCATCTACGGGCGGTGCACCTGCCCGTCTTCGATTGCGCAAACCCATGCGGCCGCACGGGCAAGCGTTATCTCTCGGTCGAGAGCCACATCCGCATGATGGCGGCGTCGCAGCCGTTCATTTCCGGTGCGATCTCGAAGACGATCAACATGCCGAACGACGCGACGGTCGAGGACTGCAAGCAGTCCTACATGCTGTCGTGGAAGCTGGCTCTCAAGGCCAACGCGCTCTATCGCGATGGCTCGAAACTGTCGCAACCGCTCAACAGTCAGGTTCTTGGCGACGACGTCGATGACGAGGCCGATGCCGCCGATGCCTTGATGGCTCAGCCGGTCGCGGCGCGCACCACGGCCATTACCGAGCGTATCGTCGAGAAGATCGTCGAAAAAATTGTTTACGTGAAGGAAGAGCGCAAGCAGGAGCGCGAGAAACTTCCCAACCGCCGCAAGAGCTATACGCAGAAAGCAACCGTCGGCGGTCACAAGGTCTACCTGCACACCGGCGAGTACGACGACGGCCGTCTCGGCGAAGTCTTCATCGACATGCACAAGGAAGGCGCCGCCTTCCGCAGCCTGATGAACAACTTCGCCATCGGCATCTCGCT
>DATLJG010000375.1:0-1806 GCA_035538995.1 Hyphomicrobium sp.
GCCTACAGCTGCGGCATCTTCCCGATGGCCGAAAGCGCTGACGATCCGGCGTTGTATTGGATCGAGCCGCAGCATCGCGGCGTGCTGCCGCTCGATGATTTTCATATCCCGCGCCGTCTTCTGCGCACCGTCCGCACGACGGCGTTCGCGGTCAAGGTCGACAACGACTACGACCGCGTCATCGACGGCTGCGCCGCGCCGCGCGAGGGGCGTATGTCGACGTGGATCAACACGCGCATTCGCGGTCTCTATCGCGAACTGTTCGATCTTGGCGCGTGCCATACCGTCGAAGTCTGGGACGGCGACGATATCGTTGGCGGCCTCTACGGCGTCGCGCTCAAAAGCGCGTTCTTCGGCGAAAGCATGTTTTCCACCGAACGCGATGCGTCGAAAATTGCCCTCGTCCACCTAGCGGCGCGGCTCGTTCATGGTGGATTTACTTTGCTCGACACGCAATTCGTGACCGATCATCTCCGCCAGTTCGGCACGATCGAACTCGATCGCGGAACATTCCAGGCAAAGCTCGAACAGGCGCTCGACAAGGACGCCGACTTCTTCGCTCTCCCCCGCAATGCGACGGGTGCCGACGTCGCGGCGGTGCTGTCCTCGAGACACTGACCCAACGGCAAACACCTGTTCCCCTCGAAACAGCCGCGCACAATGAGGCGCGTCAGATTTTCCTCATCGCGGACGCCATCAGCGCCGCGAAAAGCCTGCGCCTTCGACAAAGCGCAATCTGATTTGAGGAGTCAAAAAATGTCTAAGAAGTCTATTCTTTTTGCCGCCGCGGCAGCCGTTGCAGCATTGGGCGGAGGCATCACGGCCGCCAGCGCCCACGGTCACGGCGGACATGGCGGGCACGGTGGTCACGGACATATGGGCCACCATTTTGGTTATCACGGTTTCGGCCCCCGGATCATCGTCGGTACCGGTTATTCCGATTGCGGCTATCTCCACGACCGCTGGATGTTCACCGGTTCGCACTATTGGAAAAAGCGCTTCCTCAGCTGCAAGTACGGCTGGTGACCTAGACCACGAACTGTCGCAATCTTATCAATGAAAATCCGTCCCGGAGCGCCGTGCTTCGGGACGGATTCTTGGCCGTTCTCGCCGATGTCTTATGCCGGCGATGGAGCACGCCCTTCGCTGGATCATAGCGCGCGTCGAGAACGCGACGGCGATCCGTCAGTACGCCACCTGACCGTCACGATTTGGCGTGCCGAGCACGTGGGTTTTGGGTGGCAGCATCACCTGATCGAATGTCTGCGTGAACATCGCCGCCGCGAAAAACGCCACCGCCCGCAAGGTTTCCTTGCCCGTGTTTTCGAGGTCATGCCGCAACGGCGTCGGCAACACGAAAACACTGCCCGGCGCGACGGAATAGGTCGTGCCGTCCTCAAGATGGAGCTTACCGGTGCCGCTGATGATGTATTGCGTTTCCTCAGTGGCATCCGTGTGCCAGCCAAGGCGGCCACCCGGCTCGATCTCATAAACGATCGTGGAGGACGCCGTCGCCCCGTTTCCTCCGCAGCGTGCGAACGCACCCTGCCAGCGAACATGAGAATCATTTTCGCCCCAAACTTTCGTTCGCGGGAGCTTCTCGGAATCGACAACGATACTCATTTGTACGCCTCCATTCAGCTGAAAATGGAGGCACTCTAACAGCGACGAATGCCCTTCCGAGCCGAAGCCGCATCGCTAGTTAAGCATTGCTTTCGGGAAGCCTATTCTGGGTCGGATGCGCCAGAAATTTTTTTCTCGGTCAGTCCCCAATATGCAACCGCACTGGCAAACGCGATCACGCCC
>DATLJG010000376.1:0-2203 GCA_035538995.1 Hyphomicrobium sp.
GACCGCCACTTCGTTCGCCGCATTGAGAACGGCCGGGCCGGTGTCGCCGCGCCGTAGCGCCGCTCGCGCCACCCGCAAGGCCGGAAAGCGCGTCTCGTCCGGCGCTTCGAACGTCAGCGACCCGAGGCGCGTCAGATCGAGCTTCTCGGTCGGCGCGCTCATCCGCTGCGGCCAGGCCAGCGCCACGGCAATCGGCGTCCGCATGTCCGGCGCCGCCAACTGCGCCAGCACCGAGCCGTCAACGTAGCTGACGAGGCAATGCACGACCGACTGCGGATGCACGACGCAATCGAGCGCCTCGACCGAAACCGGAAACAGATGGAAGGCCTCGATCAGTTCCAGCCCCTTGTTCATCAGGGTGGCGCTGTCGATCGTGATCTTCGACCCCATCGACCAGTTCGGATGCTTCAGCGCCTGTTCTGGCGTCGCCGTCGCGATGGCGTCGTGCGTCCAGGTGCGGAACGGACCGCCCGAGGCGGTCAGCACGATCTTCTCGATCGAGTCCGGATCGGCGCCGGCGAGCGCCTGGAAGGCTGCCGAGTGCTCGCTGTCCACGGGGAGCAATTCGGCCCCCGAACGCTTGATTTCGGCCGTGAAGACATGCCCCGCCGAGACGAGACATTCCTTGTTGGCCAGCGCCACGCGAATGCCGCGTGCCGCCGCCGCAAACGTCGGACGCAATCCGGCCGCGCCAACAATGGCCGCCATCACGCAATCGGCAGGCATCTGCGCCGCTTCAACCAGCGCATCTTCACCTGCCGCCGAGCCGATGCCCGTCCCGGCCAGCGCCTCGCGCAGTTCGCCGAGACACCGTTCGTCGCCGATGACGGCGAATTTCGCGCGATGCTTTCGCGCCAGCGCCGCCAGCGCCCGCGCATTCGATTGCGCCGTCAGCGCGACGATTTCGAAACGCTCGGGCGCGCGTTCGACAAGATCGAGCGTGCTTGATCCTACCGAACCCGTGGCGCCGAGCACCGTGAGACGCATCGGACGCGCCGTTTGCGCACGAACGATGTGCGCCTCGGCTTCCGCCGGCATCGTCTGTCTACCCGGTACGCTTGCAATGACCGCCATACATCAGGATCCGTAAAGAAGGGCGCGCGCCGGAGCATACGCATCGATCGCGAAGGCGATCAGCGCAGCCGCAATGCTCGCAGTCACAATTCCGTCCATGCGATCCATGACTCCCCCATGCCCCGGAATCAGATCGCCACTATCTTTGACGCCAAAGTGGCGCTTCAGCGCACTTTCGGCCAAGTCGCCGCCTTGCGCAATGATTGCGAGAACGCCGCCCAGACTCGCAAGCCACTGCGCCGATCCTGTGCCGGAAAGCCACGAAAATAAGGCGCCTGCAATACTTGCCGCCACGACAGCGCCGATAAGTCCCGACCACGTTTTATTTGGCGATACCTTCGGCCACAGTTTCGGCCCACCGATCGTCCGGCCGGCGGCGTAGGCGGCAACGTCTGTCACGACCACGCTCAACAGCACGAAAATCGTTGCGAGAAACCCGAGCGGCTCGTCGCCCCGAAGCCATCCGAGCGCCACGACAGGCAGCGCCGAGTAAAGCACGCCGGTTCCTGAAAGCTGCGCCCGTCCCGTTCCGATTGCCAGCGCCGCAACCACGATAGCGCCGATGAACGCCGACGCAACGCCGAGGCCCGCCATGTCGGTAGCGCTCAACGAAGCGGCAAGAAAGACCGCGAGAAGATGGACGATCATTCCGGTGTCGGGCATCGGCCCACGCACCAGCCGCCCCCACTCCCAGCTCATTGCAGCGGCTGCGATGAACATCAGCACCGCGAACGTCACCGGGCTCCAATACGTCAGCGCCAGCCCAATGGCGCCCAGCGCCGCGCCGGACACAATACGCTTCGACAGCTCCGGGGATAGGAACGCCAGCCAGTCCGGGAGAACGCGCGGCGGATTATCGGGCTTGTCATCGGACATCGGCCAGCCTCACCCGGCCGATCGTTTTGTCAGGCCGCCGAAGCGGCGCTCGCGCGACCAGAACTCATGGATCGCGCCGACAAAAGCAGCCTTGTCGAAATCCGGCCAGTAGCAATCGAGGAAGACGAACTCGGAATAAGCCGTCTGCCAGAGAAGGAAATTGGATAGCCGCATTTCGCCCGATGTGCGGATCACCAGATCCGGATCCGGAATGCCCGAGGTATCGAGCGCGTTGGCCATGCGTTCGACATTG